>CAYIQK010000009.1:0-22590 GCA_964365515.1 uncultured Planctomycetales bacterium
CGTCACAGCCGTTTCCGGAAGCGGGCCGGCGTATGTCTTTCTTTTTGCCGAATGTATGGAAAAGGCCGCCCGATCTTTGGGATTAAAAAAGGAGACAGCCGCACAGCTTACTGCCCAGACGTTGAAAGGGAGTGTTGCCCTTCTGGAACAGTCCAAAGAATTGGCGGAAGTCCTGCGTGCCCGCGTGACCTCCAAAGGCGGAACGACCCAGGCGGCCTTGGCTGTGTTTGAGAAATATCAAATCGAAGGGACGTTTCAAAAAGCCCTCACGGCGGCGCGTCAACGGGCAAAAGAATTATCAAAGTAGGGAACGGTTTCAACCCGTTCCCTATGGATAGGAAATAAAAAATGACAAAAATCGGAATCATCGGCGGGAGTGGTTTGTATCAGATGGAGGGCATCGAACATGTTGAGGACGTGACCATCATCGACACACCCTTCGGCCCGCCGTCGGATCATTTCATGACGGGCGATCTGGAAGGGGTTCAGGTAGTTTTTTTGGCGCGTCATGGACGAGGGCATCACATCTCGCCGAGTGAGATCGATTACCGTGCCAATATCTTTGAGATGAAACGCTTCGGCGTGGATGCGATTGTCTCGGTCTCGGCCTGCGGAAGTCTGAAGGAGGAGATTCGTCCGATGGATTTCGTGGTGCCGGATCAGTTCATCGACCGCACCAACAAGGCGCGGGAATCCAGTTTTTTCACCAGCGGGATCGTGGCCCATGTTTCGATGGCGGATCCGGTTTCGCCGGAATTGACCGAGGTTCTCATTGACTGCTGTCAAAAAACAGGCGTCACGGTCCACGGAAAAGGCACGTATTTGAATATGGAAGGCCCGCAGTTTTCGACCCGGGCCGAGTCTTTTCTTTACCGCAGTTGGGGTGTGGATATCATCGGGATGACGAATATGGTGGAAGCGAAGCTCGCCCGTGAGGCTGAGATCGCCTATGCCTCGTTGTGCGCTGTGACGGATTACGACTGCTGGCATGAGAGCCATGAGGCAGTCAGCGTCGAGATGATCATCGGGAATTTGAACAAGAATGTGGAGCGGGCCAAGAAGATTTTAAGATCGGCGATTCCGCGTATCGGCCGGATTGAGAAGTTTGCCGCGCAGGAAGCCTTGAAACACGCGATCATCACCAACCCGGCCCATATCCCGGAGCAGAAGAAGAGAGAATTGAGCATCATTATTGGAAAATATATAAAGTAGGGGATAGTTTTCGCCCTGAACACTGATGATCGATTATCAAAAAACCCTCAACCTCCCGAACACCCCTTTCGCCATGCGGGCGGGACTGGCCCAGAAAGAACCGCTCTATTTGAAAAAATGGGAGACGGAAAAACTCTACGCCAGGATCCGCGAGAAATCTAAGGGCGGAAAATCTTTCATCCTGCACGACGGGCCGCCGTACGCCAACGGCGATATCCATATCGGCCACGCATTAAACAAGATCCTCAAGGATATGATTGTCAAATCCAGAACTATGCAGGGATTTGACAGCCTGTATCTTCCGGGGTGGGACTGCCACGGCCTTCCGATTGAACATCAGCTTTTGAAGGAATTGAAACAGAAAAAAAGCGAGGTGCATTGCGTGGACTTTCGTAAGAAGGCCCATGCCTATGCCATGAAATACGTCGGTATCCAGCGAGAGCAGTTCAAGCGCCTCGGCATCTTCGGCGAATGGGATCATCCGTATTTGACCCTGAGTCCTGAATACGAGTACTGGATTCTGAAGTCTTTGGCGGCATTGTATAAAAAAGGGTATATCTACCGGGGACTCAAGCCGGTGAACTGGTGTTTCACCTGCGAGACAGCTCTCGCTGAGGCGGAGGTCGAATACGAAGACCATACTTCGCCGTCGGTTTACGTGAAATTCAAGGTAAATAACTCCGAGGCTATAAAAGGATTGCCGAAGGGAAAAGATTTGTTCCTTCTTGTGTGGACCACTACACCGTGGACATTGCTCGCCAACGTGGCGGTGGCGGTTCATCCTTCTTTCCGATACTCCTTGGTCGATATCGGAGAGGAAGTTCTAATTGTGGAGAGTTCATTGTGCGCCAAGGTCTTGGCAAAGGCAGGGATCAAGGAATTCAAAGTTCTCGCAGAAATTATAGGCATCCAGCTAACACCTTTGACTTACCGTCATCCGTTCGGGTTGAGAGATCATTGCCGCGTTGTGACCGCCGATTACGTTACCAAAGAAGACGGTACAGGGCTGGTGCATACCGCGCCGGGCCACGGGCAGGACGACTTTCAGACCGGTCTTAAATATGGATTGGATGTTTTGATGACCGTCAATGACAGCGGTGTTTACACGCGCGAAGCAGGCCCTTACGCCGGCGAACACATTTTTAAGGCCAATGATAAGATCATCGCTGACCTTCAAGCGCAAGGGATGCTTTTGCTTTCCGAACAGATTGCGCATTCCTATCCGCACTGCTGGCGCTGTAAGAAACCCGTTATCTTCCGTTCCACCAAACAGTGGTTTCTGAAGATCGATCATGACCATTTGAGGACCCGGTTGAAAGAGGTGATCACACAAAAGATCCACTGGATCCCCCCCTCGGGCGAGGAACGGATTTTGGGGATGATCACGGGCCGGCCCGACTGGTGTCTGTCCCGCCAGCGTTATTGGGGGGTGCCAATCCCGGCTTTGGAATGCAAGGGCTGCGGCGGGGAATACAAATTGTTCGCGGAGGTTATCGAACACTTCGCCGGTATCGTCCGAAAGCAGGGTACCGACGCCTGGTTTGAGAAGGATACCGCTGAACTGATCCCTAAAGGGTTCCGCTGTCCCGATTGCGGCGGTTCGGATTTCGAGAAGACCAAGGACATCCTGGATGTCTGGTTTGATTCCGGCGTGAGCCACCAGGCGGTGGTGAAGGCCATGCTCGGACGTGAATTTCCCGTTGATCTTTATCTGGAGGGTTCCGACCAGCACCGAGGCTGGTTTCAGTCTTCACTCATCCCAGCCATGGCGATGGAGGAAAAGCCGCCTTTTGAGGCCGTCCTGACCCACGGTTTTGTCGTTGACGGTCAGGGTCGTAAGATGTCCAAATCGCTTGGCAATGTGATTTCGCCCTTAGATCTGATGAAAAACAGCGGGGCCGACATCATCCGTTTGTGGGCGGCCTCCAGTTCGTATCAGGAGGATATCCGGATCTCCGCGGAGATCCTGGATCGGTTGACGGATGCCTACCGCAAGATCCGTAATACGTTCCGTTATCTTTTGGGGAATCTTTACGATTTTAACCCATCCTTCGATGTGCTGGCTTATGACCGCCTTCTGGACTTAGACCGGTGGGCATTGTATCGTCTTTACTCGATGATAGTGGAATTGAAGCATTTTTTTGAGAATTACGAGTTTGCCAAAGTCACAAAATCAATTTATACTTTTTGCAATGAGGATCTCTCCAGCTTTTACCTTGACATCCTAAAAGATCGGCTGTATACTTCTCCCGCTCATTCGCAGGAAAGAAGAAGCGCGCAGACCGTTCTTTATCATATCCTCAATCATTTAGTCAGGGTTCTCGCCCCGATCCTCGCCTTTACGGCCGAGGAGATTTACGAGGCCATGCCCAAAGATCCCGGAATGAAGGCGGTTGCCAGCGTTCATTTATTGGACTGGATTGCCATGCCCGGGGAATGGAATAATACGGTGATTGAGGAAAAGTTCAGGCGGCTTGTGGCTTTGAGACCCGATGTCCTTAAATCCATTGAGGATCAACGTCAGGCAGGGGAAGTGGGAAGTTCGCTTGAGGCGAAAATCCTGATTCGGACCGGGGATAAGAATGAATACGATTATCTCAAAGAACGCGAAGACATACTGCCGTCAGTTTTTATAGTTTCCCAGGTTAAAATCGAGCATGTGCTGGATTTTGGAACCCCACCGACCGGAAGTTTCGTGCGGGAAATCATCGTCCAAAAAGCCGACGGTGAGAAATGCGGCCGTTGCTGGAATTACCGCGCGGACGTGGGCCGGGATCCGCACCACAAGACGCTGTGCGGCCGTTGTACGGCCAATGTAAAGGAGTACGCTTAAATGACGCAGAAAAAGACGGATAAGAAAAAACTGGAAAACTACAAAAAGCTTCTTTTGCAGTTGAAGGAGAACTTCCTTCACGATATCAACAATATGTCTCACGGCCCCGACGGCAGTGTGAGCAACGAATCGCGGGATGTCTCCGGACATGTTCTTCACATGGCCGATGTGGCCACGGATATGTACGACAAGGAGTTTAGCCTGGGACTGGCCTCCAACGAGCGCGAGGTTCTCCGCAAGGTGGATGCGGCCCTCAAGAAGATTGGGGACGAAACTTACGGGATCTGTATGGGGTGTGAAAAGCCCATCGCCGAGGCGCGCCTGAAGGCGATTCCCTATGTCGAGACTTGCCTGAAGTGCCAGGAAAAAATTGAAACCGGGCGATGAGAGGTCTCTCCAGATCTCAGCTTGACGTTTCCCTTTTTTTGATCATCACCCCGGCCGTTGTCTTCTTTGATCGCATCACAAAACAGTTCTTCTTGAACAATCTTTCCTTTGGTGAATCCCTGCCGCTGATTCGTAACGTCCTTCACATGACTCTGGTGCACAATACAGGAATCGCCTTTGGTTTCTTCAGGGATCAGGGCATTGTGTTCATCATCATCCCCGTTATTGTCATTGTCCTCCTCATTTTCAACATCTATTATTACCGTCAGAATAACGAGGTGATCAGCCCCGGGTATATCACTGCCTTTTCTTTCATATTGGGGGGAGCCATTGGGAATTTGGTCGACCGCATCGTCTACGGGTACGTGATTGATTTCATCGATCTGCGCGTCTGGCCCGTTTTTAATATTGCCGACAGCGCGATCACAATCGGGGCGGCGATCATCGCCGTCAAATGTTTTCAGCTTTCGGGAAATCCCCAAGACCGCAGTGTCCGGTGATCCGTTATGTATCCTGTGATCGTCCAACTGGGTCATTTGACCATTTATTCCTATGGTCTGATGCTGGCCGTGGCCGTCATCGTCTGTACTTTTTTGCTAAGTCGTGACGCCCGCAGGAAAGGAATCAGTCCGGAGATGGTCTTTGATCTGGCCTTCTGGACGGTTCTCGCCGGAATTGTCGGAGCGCGTCTTTTTTATATCATTCTCAATTGGGAATTCTTCCGGCAGAACATTTTTGAAATGGTGATGATCCAAAAGGGCGGACTTGCCTGGCAGGGGGGGCTGATCTTCGGCGGTCTTGCCGGCGTCGGGTTCGTTAAAAGGAGAAAACTGCCGCTGCTCGAGATGTTGGATCTCGCCGCGCCGTACATCGCATTAGGACAATCCATCGGGCGGATTGGATGTTTCTTAAACGGCTGTTGTTACGGGAAAGAAGTCTCCTGGGGGATATTTTTCCTCGTCCACCATGCCCATCTTCATCCCACACAGCTTTATTCGGCGTTGGGATTGTTTGTCATCTTCGTCATCCTCAGATATTATCCCAAATTTTGCTCGCCCAGCCAAAGCGGGGCAGGCAAAGGAAGCGTCTTTCTCTTGTATCTTGTCCTGGCCTCAGCCGAGAGGTTCGGGGTCGAATTTTTCCGCGGAGATCATCAAGAGCTTTTTTTGGGTTTGAGCATTTATCAGTGGGTCTGTCTGGGGTTTGCGGCGCTGGCCGTGAGAGGATATTTTCTTTTGAGGAAGGGATGAAAGACCAAAGACCAACAATGATGTCCGAACATATCTTTCAAGTGGATGCTCAATATGCCGGTCAGAGATTGGACGTTTTTTTAACTCAGGTCCTCACTGAGGCCCCTTCGCGCAATTTCGTCAAGAAACTTTTGGATGGCGGTTGTGTCCGTGTCAACCGGCATCAGATCAAGTCGCATCACAAAGTCCGTGAAGGCGATCAGGTCGAGGTCGAGTTCGCCGAAGACCTCCTGGCGCCCAAGCAGATCGATCCTGAAGATATTCCTTTGGATATTTTTTACGAAGACCATTGTCTTTTGGTGATCAACAAGCCCGCCGGGATGCTGGTCCACCCTGCCCAGGGCTGTTACTCGGGGACGCTGGTCAACGCGCTTTTGTTCCATTGCCGTCAACTCTCCGATATCAATGGTTCGACCAACGCGGATCTGCGGCCGGGCATTGTTCATCGTCTGGACAGGGAAACCTCGGGGCTTCTGGTGGCGGCCAAGGACAACACCACACACGTGTGTCTGGCCAGACAGTTTCAAAAGCACGAGGTTCGAAAGCATTATTTGGCCTTAGTTGAAGGGGAAATCGAATTCGACGAGGGGGTCGTTGACGCCCCCTTAGGCCGTCACATTTATCAGAGGGACAAGGTCGGCGTGCAGTATACCGACGATGCCAAAGAGGCCGTCACCTATTACCGTGTGGTCAAACGCCTCAAAGGCGTAACGCTCGTTGATCTTTTCCCCAAGACAGGGCGGACGCATCAACTGCGGGTTCATATGAGCCACATCCGTCATCCGATTTTAGGCGACGACAAATACGGTAAGAAAAATAATTTCCCGAGGCTCGCCCTCCATGCGATGGCCTTAGGCTTTCGGCATCCGGAAACCGGCGGATACATCGAGTTTTCCTGCCCTGCGCCCAAGGAATTTTTGGAGAAGGTGAGTGGTCAGTGATCAGGGTAGATATATGTTTTGAAGATTCAGTGACGGAGATTATTGCGTGGAAAAGATACTTTTAGCGTGGAGCGGCGGTAAAGACAGCGCGATGGCGCTTTACACATTGAAAAAAGCCGGCGCATATGAGGCCGTGGCATTGCTGACGACCATGACGGAGGGTTACGACAGGATCAGCATGCATGGCGTCAGGCGCACCCTGCTTGAGGCGCAGGCCGATTCTTTGGGGATTCCTCTTGAAAAAATCTATATTTCTCAGAGATCCTCGAACGAAGAATATGAGGTGAGGATGAAGGAGAAATTGACGGAATATCAAGGGCGTGGGATCTCGGCGGTGGCCTTCGGCGATATCTTCCTGGAGGATCTGAAGAAATACCGCGAAGGGAATCTGGCGAAGATAGGCATGCGTGGCCTCTTTCCTATATGGAAGAGACCTACGGCCGAACTTGCCAACGCATTTATCGATTTGGGATTTGAGGCGATTATCACTTGCGTTGATTCCAATTCCCTCGACGGATCTTTCGCCGGCAGATGCTTCGATAAAAAATTTCTTTCCGATCTTCCTTCAGCCGTTGACCCTTGCGGCGAAAACGGTGAGTTCCATTCCTTCGTATGCGACGGCCCCCTTTTCAGGCAGAGGATACCATTTGATATCGGGGAGATCACCTTGCGGGAAGAGCGATTTTTCTACCGCGACCTTGTGCAGCGGTTGTAATGCAAATAATCCAATTCGGCGCTTTACTTGGCGGTCTTTTTTCATATAATGTATTTAACCATCAAACGCGGTTTAACCCATTGGGACATTGATCCGTCATGAAAACACAGATGAATTCCTCCGGTAAAGTCCTCGTGATCTTTCTGGTCATCTTTGTGATTCTATCGCTCAGCCTCGCCGGGCTTTCCATGTTCTTTCTCTCCAAAGAAATTGAAAAAAGAAAGGCAACGGAATCCGCTCTGCAGGAGACTAAGACTACTGGAATCAAACTCGAGGCGCAGCTGCAGGATGCGATCAAACAAGGGTTCGTATTGCAGGAAAAAAATAAAGAAGCCGATGAGAAGATCAACGGCCTTTTGGATGAGTTGGAACTGCAGGAAGGATTGAGAGACAAGTTGAAAGAGGAAAATCTTTCCTTGAAGACGCAACTGGAAGAACAGACAAAGGCTAAGGATGAACTCCAGGGGAAAATAGCGGCCAGTGAGGAAGCTGAGAAAAAAGTCGCGGAATTGGAAGGGAAACTGCAGACTGAAATCAACGCCAAGCAGGAACTGGAGCAGAAGATCAAGGCCTTTGAACAGCGCGCCAAAGACCTGGAAGAAAATTTGAGCCGTCTCAATCCGGATGATGTGAAGCCGGCGCCTTCGGATGTCAAGCCGGCCGTCGTATCGTCGGAACAGGTGGAATTGGAAAAAATTGTCATTGCTCCTCCCACAGGGCCGGAGGGCCGTATCTTGACCGTCGACACGGAGACGGAGTTTGTGATTGTCAGCCTCGGTGCCAATCACGGCGCGGCATCCGGCGATATTCTCTCCGTTTACCGCGGAGAGAATTATCTCGGGGATATCAAGATCACGCGCCTGCAGCCGGAGATGTCCGCCGCGGATTTTGTCCCGCCTCTTTCCAGCAAGGATGTCCGCAAAGACGACCGCGTTGTCGTTAAGAAATGAAGCTTCCAAAAGAATGATTCTCAAGGTTGAACCAGCCCTCTCTTTGAAGGGAAGGATTTCACTCCCGGCTTCCAAATCGTATTCTATCCGTGCTTTGATGATCGCCTCCTGTGGAGGGGTTTCCCGGATCATCAACCCGTCGGATTGCGACGATGCCAAAGTCGCGATGAAGGCGGCGCGCGCTTTAGGCGCCGCTGTCGCTGTCCTCCCTCAAAATCAGTGGAAGGTGACGGCCCGCCGGCGTCCTTTGCGGTTTTCCAATATCAATGTCAAAGAATCCGGTACGGTTTTAAGGTTTCTTCTGCCCTTGGTTGCCATCCATGGCCGTAAGGCTGTGATTCGCGGGGAAGGGACTCTTCGAGGCCGTCCGAATACTTTTTTGTTGCAGACCTTACGCGCGATGGGAATTGATATCCGCGGGAAGGATGAGAAAGAGAGCGTTCCCGTCCGGATCGAAGGGGGACAGCTCTGCGGCGGAGACATCGAGATCAACGGCAGTCTGAGCTCCCAGTTCATCTCGGCCTTGATGATTGCCTGTCCCCAATTGAAGGAGGACACGCGTCTGACCCTGACCGGCGGAGAGATCGTTTCGTCAGATTACATCACCATGACCCTGCAAATTCTTGAAAAAAGCGGCATTCGGATTCGAAAGAGAGGATTGAAGACCTATGACATCAAAGGGTCTCAGACGTTTCAGGGATTGAAGGATTTCCGTGTCCCTTCCGATTATGGCCTCGCGGCCTTTCTGATGGCGGCGGCTGTCTTGAATAGATCAGATGTCCTGCTGGAGGGGGCGTTAGACGAGAAATTGGTTCAGGCCGACGGCCATATTTTTTCTTTCCTAAAGAAAATGGGGGTCAAATTTCAGAAAACATCACGTCAGATCCGAATCCAGGGGCCGTTTCCTTTGAGCGGCGGGGATTTTTCGCTCAAAGATTGTCCCGACCTGGTTCCGATCATGTCTGTCTTGGCCCTTTTCGCGAAGACGAGGACACGCCTTTACGATATCCGCCATGCCAGGGCGAAGGAATCAGACCGTATCAGTGACCTGAGGGAGGAACTGCTTAAGGTTGGGGCTAAGGTTGCCGAGAAAGACAATGAGCTGATTGTCGATCCTCAGCCCGGCTATCGGCAAAACTGCCTTCTGGATCCCCATCAGGATCACCGGCTGGCGATGTCGTTCGCTGTGTTAGGGACAAAACTTGGTGTGCGTGTTCAGGATATGGAGTGTATGTCCAAATCTTACCCCGGATTTGTGCGTGATTTGAGGCTACTTGGCGTTCGGGCCACCCGAATTAAGGAATAATAAATGGGAATATCGTTGACACTCATTTTCTTTTCATATAATATGAAACCAAATTTGAATAGCATTTCTTGCTTCAGGCCGTTTCAATTTCGTCGGGAATTGACCGGCTGAAGTATTTCTAAGCCGCTCAAAAGCCTTATGTTTCAGAGATTCCTCAAAATCTGCTCCAAGGCCTTCAATTATATCCTCGGTTTATTTTCCAACGATATCGGCATTGATTTAGGGACGGCCAACACCCTGGTTTTCGTCAAGGGCGAGGGGGTGGTTCTTTGCGAACCTTCCGTTGTTGCCATTGAAAAGGACACCAACCGGGTTATTGCCGTCGGGGAGGAAGCCAAGAGGATGTTGGGGCGCACCCCCGGCAATATCGTTGCCATTCGGCCCATGAAAGACGGCGTCATTTCGGATTTCGAGATCACCGAGGCGATGTTGAAATATTTCATCAGGAAGGTGCATCGGCGCAAGGTTTTGGTGCGGCCGGCGATGGTGATCGCTATTCCCTCGGGGATCACGGCGGTCGAGAAACGGGCTGTGAGGGATTCCGCTGAACGGGCCGGCGCCAGATCGGTGGTTCTCATCGAAGAACCCAAGGCCGCCGCGATCGGCGTGGGTCTTCCGGTTGAGGAACCCGCGGGGAACATGATCATTGATATCGGCGGCGGGACAACGGAATTCGCGGTCATTTCATTAGGAGGCCTCGTGTATTCCAAATCCATCCGTATCGCCGGTGACGAAATGGACGAGGCCATCGTCGAATATATGCGTAAGACTTATAACTTGATGATTGGAGAACGGACCTCGGAAGAAATCAAGATCCGTATCGGTTCCGCGTTTCCACTGGATGAGGAATTGACAATGGATGTGCGCGGGCGTGATTTGATATCTGGCCTGCCGAAGACGGTCTCGGTCACATCTGTCGAGATCCGCGAGGCCCTGCACGATCCGGTCCAGGCCATTGTGGATGCCTCCAAATCAACGCTCGAGCAGACGCCGCCTGAGTTGGCCGCTGACCTCATTGACCGCGGCATCGTGATGGCGGGAGGAGGGTCTCTCCTGCGTGGTTTGGATAAGCGGATCGCCGAGGAGACGGGGTTGCCTGTCCATATCGCGGAAGATCCCCTGACAGCGGTTGTCTTGGGGACGGGTCATGTGTTGAATATGCCTGCCAGGCTGCGCCGACGCATCGTTGTAGAAACGAAGTTGGATTTTTGAAGAAAACGTAACGGAGATTTGGGGCTTGCCCCTCGAATGCTTAATGTGTGTTGAGACGAAACCAAAAGAATTTAGTTTATCTTTTCATCCTCTTCATTCCTTTCCTTCTGTTTTTCACCCCTGCTGAATCCTGGACATCCCTGAAGTTCGGTTTTATCCGCGGTCTTTCTGTCCCCATCCGTCTTGTCTTTGTTCCTATTAAGGAGATCAAAAAGATTCTTTTCTATCATCGGACATTCGAAGAATACAAGAGGCTTAGGGAAGATGTTGACTCTTTGAAGGCGCGGCTCGTTGGGTTTGATGAGGTCATGCGGGAAAATGCCCGTCTGGAACGGTTGCTGGAATTCAAGAGAAAGCTGATCTATTCGTCAGTCGCCGCCAGTGTCGTTGGAAGAGACCCTTCTTCGTGGAATTCCTCCATGATCATCAATAAAGGCGGACAAGACGGCATCAGACAGGGGATGCCGGTCATGAGTGCTTTGGGGGTGGTTGGCAAAATCGCCGAGGCCGGAGAACGCCAGTCGAAGGTGATCCTCTTGACTGATCCGCAGTTCAGTGTCGCGGCCTTGGTCCAGGGATCGAGGGAATTCGGCCTTGTCTCTGGGACATTACAGGAAGGTTTATGCCGGATGCGGTATCTGAACGCCGATGCCCGGGTTAACGTGGGCGACAAGGTGATCACATCCAAATTGAGTTCATCCTTTCCGGAGGGCCTGCTCATAGGGGAGGTTGTCGAGATCATTCCTTCTGCCCAGAAGCCGACGAAGGAATGCCTGATCAAACCCGTTGTTTTCTTCTCGCAGATCGAAGAAGTGTTGGTCATCTTAAAAGGCGGCTAAATACCCCAACGATGCGTCAGATCATTGTGATCACATTTTTCATCATCGTGGCCTTCGTCGCCGAGTTTCTGTTATTCAATATGGTGGGACGGTCGGTGGTGCCGGATCTGTTGCTGTTGCTTGTGATATTTTTCAACCTCTATTTCGGGATTCGCTATGGTCTGTTCACTGCCGTTTTGGCGGGGGCCGTCACGGACAGTTTCGGCACCGGGCCTTTCGGCATCCATCTGTGCTCCCTGATGATCTGCGCCTATCTGACGACTATCCTCAAAGGATACATTTATCACATGGGATCACGGTTATCGAGGTACATCTTGATTTCTCTGATTACGGTGATCAATGTCATTGTCTGTTATGGGTTGTATGAAACATTCGGCAACAGCGTCTCCCCGGGTCAGGTCTTGAAATGGATCTTGCCGGCGCAGGTCTTAGTGACGCTGGCCGTGGCCCCATTGACGTTCCGGTATCTGAAACAATGCGTATCAGGATTATTCGCATAGGGATCATCATCCTGTTTTCTATGATCGTGATGGATCTGTTTTATCTTCAGGCCATCCAGGGCCGGTATTTCTATGACCTCAGCACCAGTAACCGCATCCGGGTTGTTCCTTTGGAGGGCTGGCGCGGCCGGATCAAGGATAGACAGGGGAGAATCATGGCCGACAACCAGCTTTCTTATGACGTGATGGTCACCCCTCAGGACATCGAAAAGGGGGAGGAATTGTTCCGATTTTTAGCCGAGGCCTTGGGCCTCAGCCAACAGAGCATTGCCCAGAGGTATAACCGGGGAAAGACCGCTCCGTTCGCTCCTGTTGCCATCGCCGAGGACGTTTCGCGGGAGAAGGCGATCACAATCGAAGAGAACAGATATCGGTTTCCCAGCGTGTTTGTTGAGGAGCATTATCAGCGTTTTTATCCTTTGGGGACAAACAGCGCCCATGTGCTGGGGTACATCGGGAAAATCAACCGGGCGCGCATGGAGCGTTTTAAGGAATACGGCTATTCTTTGCAGAGTGTCATCGGTTATTCAGGGGTGGAGGAATATTACGACGCGTATCTGCGAGGGGAGGAAGGCGGTCTCCAAGTTGAGGTCAACAGCCGCGGCCGGCAGGTCCGGTTATTGGGGCTGAAGGAAGCGAAGAAAGGGCAGGACATCACCTTAACCATCGACAGCGATATCCAGCAGGCGGCGTTGGAGTTGTTGGAGGAACGACCCGGGGTCGTGATTGTGATGGATATGGACAACGGTGAGGTTTTGGGCTTGACGAGTTCCCCGGGTTTTGATCCGAATGTGTTTGTGGGAGGCGGTGATCACGGCGAGGTCAACCGTCTTTTCTCCAATGAAGCCGCTCCGGTTCTGAACCGCGCCATCAAGGGGCTTTTCCCGCCGGGATCGGTCTTCAAGGTCTCCATGGCGATGGCCGGGTTGGATACACGAAAAATCACCGCCGGAACCACGTTTGTCTGTAACGGCGAATACTATTTGAAGAAGGCGAGGTTCAGGTGTACCCATGTTCACGGGCCGCAGAATCTCATCGAAGCGCTGGCCCATTCTTGCAATGTGTACTTTTACAATGTGGGACTGCTTTTGGGGGTGGAGGCCATCAATCGTCATGCAGGTATACTGGGGCTGGGAGAATTGACCTATATTGATCTTCCTTACGAGGAAAAAGGGGGCATCCCAGGCCGCCCAGAGAGACATCTTTCCGGTACGGGCCAATGGCGTGCGGGAGACACCCTGAACTTATCCATCGGACAAGGAGAGACCCTGATCACTCCTTTGCAGTTGGTTCGGATGATGGCGGCGGTGGCCCGCGACGGGCTCATGGTTCAGCCGCATCTTTTGAAGGCCGTTGGGGATGCGGGGATCGAGAAATCTTATCTGGAGGAGCGGCGGATCAAAATCGACCCAAGGATTTTTCAAACGCTCCAGAAAGGACTGAGAGCGGCTGTCACGGATTTCGCCGGGACAGCGCATATGCTCGATTTCAATGACTTGTATGTTGCAGGGAAGACCGGTACGGCCCAGACATCCGGCGGACAGAACTCTCACGCGTGGTTTGTCGGCTACGCGAAGGGGGAAAAAAAGAATATCGCCTTTTGCGTGTTTTTAGAACACGGGGGATCAAGTTACAATGCGTGTCTGATTGCGAGGGATCTCCTTCGGAGAATGAAGGATGACGGAATCCTGTAAGGAAAAGAATTTTTCCCCATGCGCCGCGATTTAGGACAAAAGATCTGGATTTATACCGTTGCCGTGATTGGCATTGGACTGGTGGCGTTGTACAGCGCCTCCTTCGAGAATGTCCGCGTGCCCCAGAAGATTTTTTATGACCAGATTTGGGGCGCCGCGATAGGGCTTCTTGTCATGTATGGGGCATCCAAGATTGATTACCGCCGATTTTATGATGTGGCGTATGTTTTTTATGCCTTGAACATCCTCGTTTTGTTATGGGTGCTTTTCGGAGGGCGGCACGCCCTTGGCGCCCGGCGCTGGATTGAAATCGGCGGAATCAATTTTCAGCCCTCGGAATTGACCAAACTGACGCTCATCCTTATGCTGGGACGATATTTCAGCAAACGCCGTCCTGTGATCCTTCTGGATCTGATGGGAAAATTGGAGGTCATCCTGCGGGAACTTTTATGGCCGTTTCTATTGACGGCTGCCTCAATGCTGCTGATATTCAAACAGCCTGATTTGGGGACGTCTCTTTTGCTCGTGGGGATGTTTGTGGTGATGGTCTTCGCGAGCGGCCTGAAGGTCCGTTACATCTCTGGTTTTGTTTTTGTGATTTTGTCTCTGGTTCCCTTTGGCTGGCATTTCTTGAAGTCTTATCAAAAGGATCGTCTCCTGGTGTTTCTGAATCCCAATATCGATCCGTTGGGGGCCGGGTACACGATCATTCAATCCAAAATCGCGGTCGGATCGGGAAGGATCCTGGGGAAGGGATGGCTGACTGGCACCCAAAATCAGCTGAATTTCCTTCCGGAGCGGCATACGGATTTTATTTTTTCCACAATTGGCGAAGAATGGGGGCTGGTGGGGGCTCTGGTCTTGATTTATTGCTATTTCCGGCTTATCAATAGCGGGTTGGACATCGCCGCTCAGGTCAAAGACAAGTTTGGAACCATGGTGGCCGTTGGTATTGTTTCCATATTGACCCTTCAAGTTGTTATCAATATTGGGATGGTCATAGGGTTGTTCCCCGTCGTGGGGCTGACTCTTCCTTTGATCAGTTACGGGCGTTCTTCGTTTCTGGTTTTCATCATCATGATGGGATTCCTTTTGAGCTTGAGCAGGAGAAGGACTGTCTTTTAGGAGGGATTTTTCACGGGTTTTTCCCAATTTATAATTGTGAAGTCGACGCAACTATAGTACAATGAAACGTTAAAAAATATCCAATGAGACATTTCAAAAGAACAACGACAAAACAACTGGGGGAGCTCTTGATCGAGCGCGGGGTGATCAGCCATGACCAGCTGAATCTCGCCAGAGAATATCAGGACAAACACAGCGGGCTTTTGGGCGAAATTCTAGTGGAGATGAAATTCGCGACGGAAAAGGATATCGCCCAGGCATTGACATGCCAGTACGGATTTCCCTATCTCCCGCTGGCGAATTACGAAATCGATCCGGAGGTCATCAATTCGGTCCCCGAGAGCGTTTGCCGGAAATTTTGCCTCATCCCCATTGATAAAATCGGCAAGAGTCTGACTTTGGCGATGTCGAACCCTCTGAATTTTCAGGCCATGGAGGACGTGGAGCTTTTGACGGGATGCAGTGTTCAGACGTTTGTCAGCACGGCCGCCGAAATCAAACAATCGATTGATAAATACTATTCCAAGCATCATCCGTAATCCTTGACCCCCTGTATCCTATGGCGTCTCTCAAAGACCGTATCAAGGAAATACTGATCCGTGACAAGCTCATTTCGTCCGAGGATTTGGAGAAGGCCCTGGAAGAGCAGAAAAGGACCGGTGAGGGATTAAACAGTATTCTTGTCAAACGCAAATTGATTGACGAAGATACCCTGACCCAGGTTTTGAGCGAGGGTCTGGGATATCCGCCCATCAGCATCTCCCGCCTGACCATTGACGCCGAGGTTGTCCAGATCATCCCCAAAGAAATCGCCGTTGAGTATCAGATCATGCCGATCTCCCTGATGGGGGATCATCTGACCCTTGCCATGGCCGATCCATTGAATATCTTCGCCATTGACAACATCAAGGCCTTGACCGGTTATACGATCAATCCGATCATCGGCCGGATCAAGGACATCGAGAAAACCATTGAGAAGTATTACGCGAAGGAAGAGGCGGCAGAACCGTCGCGGGAGACCTTCGAGGCGATCATCAAAGATATCCGGGAGACGGGCGAATTTGAGCTGATCAGGGAGTCCCAGGGAGAAGGGGCAGCCGTCGAGGAATTGAATGATGAGGCCCCGATCCTCAAATTGACGGATACCATCATCCAGCAGGCTGTTTTGTCGAAGGCGAGTGACGTCTTCATCGAACCGCTGGAGAGGCAGGTGAGGATCCGTTACCGTATCGATGGAGTCATCCGTGAAATCGATCGGATGACCAAAGCCCTTCTTTTTCCCATGGTTTCGAGGATCAAGGTGATCGCGAATTTAGACATCTCCGAGCACCGCCTCCCGCAGGACGGGCGGTTCAAGACGGTCATCGCCGGTCACCGTGAGGTGGATTTTCGGGTTAATGTCCTGCCGACCATCTTAGGGGAGAAGGTGGTTTTGAGGATTTTAGATCAGGATGCTTCCGTTTCGAATATCGAGAATCTGGGATTTGAACCGGAATCCCTCAGGCGTCTGAAGGAATGCGCCGTCAGGCCCCACGGCCTCATCTTGGCTTGCGGCCCGACGGGAAGCGGCAAAACAACCACCCTTTATTCCATCTTGAAGTACGTGGACTCCCCGGGCAAGAATATCGTGACGGTCGAAGATCCGGTGGAGTATCAGATGAAGGGGATAAACCAGGTCAATGTCAGGCCATCGGTTGGGTTGACGTTTCCCGCTGCGCTTCGTTCCATCTTGAGGCAGGACCCGAATATCATTATGATTGGGGAAATCCGCGATTCGCAGACCTTAGACATTGCGGTGAAGGCGGCTTTGACAGGTCATCTGGTCTTGAGTTCCCTTCATACAACGACGGCCGCCGGTTCCATCGTCCGTATGGAGAATATGGGAATCGAACCATTTCTGATTTGTTCCTCTGTCTTGGCGATGGTCGCCCAGAGGCTTCTTCGCCGGATCTGTCCCGAGTGTAAGGAATCCCAGTCCATCTCACCCGCCGTGGCCGAGAGGGTGGGGTTGTCTCAAGTTATCTCTTTGAAAAAAATCCAGCTTTTTCGCGGGAAAGGATGCAAGCGGTGTTTCCACACCGGATATAAAGGACGCGTGGGCATCACGGAAATTCTTGTTTTCTCGTCAAAGATCAAGGATCTTGTTTTGGAGAGAGCGGGGGAATTCAAGATCAAGGATGCGGCCCGCCGGGAAGGGATGAAGACGATGCGTCAAGACGGGCTGGCGAAAGCGGTAGCCGGATTGACGACGCTGGAAGAGGTCTTGCGGGTGACTGTCTGTGATGAAGAACTGGAGCAGGGCGGATGACCCTGGTTGAGAACTATGGCTGAGACACTGCGGGACAAAATTTTAAACATTCTCATCAAATCCCAGCATCTCAAACCGGAGGATATTGAGGCGGCTATTGCTCTGCAGAAAACAAAGGGGGTCAGTCTGGAGAGGGCCTTGATTGAGAAAGGGCTGATCGCCGAGAAGGATTTGTTGGTTTTGTTGGTGCGCGAACTCAATATCCCTTTCATCAATCTGGGGAAGTACACCATCGACCCTTCCCTCAAGGAAATTGTTCCCGAACGGGTGGCCCGTCAGTACCGCATCATTCCGCTTTCGGCGCTGGAGAATTCAATCACCATCGCCCTTTCCGATCCGTTCAATGTTTTTGCTTTAGATGACCTCAAGCACATCACAGGCAGGGAAATTGAGGTCGTCATGAGTACGACCGATGAGATCGCCAAGGCCATAGACCAGTATTACGGATCTTCAGCCGCCCTGACGGTCTCGGATATCAGCAAAGATATCAATGTCGGCGATTTTGAGATTGTCAGCGAGCAGGAACATCCTGAGGACACCGGCAGTGCTCTCGATGAGAGCGAGAAAGCCCCCATCATCCGCATGGTGAATCTCATCATCAAAGAAGCCCTGAGGCAGAAGGCCTCGGATATCCACATGGATCCGATCGTTGAGGGGATGCGCGTTCGTTACCGCTTGGACGGAGTCCTGCAGGACATCCTGGAAATCCCCAAGGAGAATCAAAACGCCGTGACTGTCCGCATCAAGATCATGTCCCGGCTGGATATCACCGTCAACCAGATTCCGCAGGACGGGCGGTTCAAGCTGAAGATCGCGAGCAAGGAGGTCGACTTTCGCGTCTCAGTGCTTCCGACGACATTTGGCCAGAAGATTGTGATGCGCGTGCTGGACAAAGAAAATCTTTCGATCGGACTCAAAGGCCTGGGCTTCACCGAACGCTCGATTGTGATGATGGGGGAGGCCATCAAAAAACCATTCGGTATGATCCTTGTGACGGGGCCGACCGGCAGCGGTAAATCCACCACCCTGTACTCGATCCTCAACGAGTTAAACACCGTCGACCGTAACATCGTGACCGCCGAGGATCCGGTGGAATATCTTGTTGACGGACTCACTCAAATTCATACGCGCCCCGAGATAGGCCTCACATTCGCGGAAGGGTTGAGGGCGATCCTGCGCCAAAGTCCCGACGTGGTGATGGTCGGTGAGATCCGCGACAACGAGACTGCCGACATCGCCATCAAGGCCTCTTTGACCGGTCAGCTGGTTCTGTCAACGCTTCACACCAATGACGCCGCCGGCGCTCTCACGCGGCTGGTGGATATGGGGGTGGAGCCTTTTCTGGTGGCCTCCAGCTTGATCTTGACCAGCGCCCAGCGGCTCTGCCGCAGGGTCTGTGAAGGCTGTAAAAAACCGGTCGAAATTCCCAAAGAGGTCTTGGCGTCTTTGGCGTATAAGTTCAAACCCGGTACTGTCTTTTATCAGGGGGCAGGATGCGACCTGTGCCGCCACACCGGTTATAAAGGACGCATGGGCATTACGGAGGTTTTAGAGATTGATGATATGGTGCGTGAGATGCTGCTCGGCGCAAAGACATCCGATGAAATCAAGAGATATGCCCGCCAGAAGAAGGGCATGGTCACTCTTTGGGAGGATGCGATGGAGAAATGTCTTGCGGGCCTGACGACCTTGGAAGAGGTCTTGAGGATCACCACGAATGATTGAAAGGAATTTTTTTTGTTTTTTTATTTTTCTCCGGGTATGATGATAAAATAGGTGCATCACACAAAGCACAGTAGGGGGGATGATGCCGGAAGAAAAGATATCCACAAATCAGCAGGAGATAACGCCCAAGAGAAGGCTCCTGGGGCAAATCCTGATTGAACGTAAGAAAGTCACTGCTAATCAGTTGGGGCAGGCCTTGAAGGTTCAAAAAGATGTGGGTGGGTATATCGGCGAGATTTTGGTCAAATTGGGATTCTTGGAGGAAAGGGATATTGTCGCGGCTTTAGTCGTTCAATGCCACTTGCCTTACATTGCCATCGACCGTTACGAAATTGATGAAAACGTTATCCGGCTTTTATCCGGCGAAATCGTCCGTCGGCATTACGTGATGCCGTTGGATCGCGTGGGTGATGTCTTGAGTCTTGTGATGCTGGATCCGTTTGATAGTGCCGTGAAAACAAGTGTGCGGCATTGCACGAATTGCCGGATTGCTCCCTTCATCGCCACCCGAACCGAAATCGAGAAGGCTATCAATCGCTGGTACGGCCCCTAAGAATGCCCACATTCCGCTACGTCGCAAAAAATAAAGATTCCCGGACAGTCGGCGGCAAGATTGCCGCGGAAAGCAAAACGGCGGTTATCGAAGAACTGCGCCGCCGCCAGCTGGTGATTGTCTCTTTGGATGAGGTCAAGGAAGTCAGTCTCAAGCAGGCCGCTTTCAGAAGCAGGAAAGTCCGCGCCGATGAGATTGTCATCTTCACGCGTCAGTTGGCCACCATGGTGGAGGCGGGAATCCCCATCATCCAGGGATTGGATGCCCTGCAGGAGCAGGTGACTCATCCGTTGTTTAAAAAAGTGCTTCTCAACGTGCGCGATGACATCCAGCACGGCACCAGTCTTTCCGCCGCCTTCGCAAAGCATCCGAATGTGTTCGATGTTCTTTTCATCAACATGGTCAAGGTCGGTGAAACAGGCGGGGTTTTGAGCGCCGTCCTGGAT
Organism: uncultured Planctomycetales bacterium; assembly: GCA_964365515.1. GTDB lineage: Bacteria > Omnitrophota > Gorgyraeia > Zapsychrales > Zapsychraceae > CAYIQK01. The sequence goes on from CAYIQK010000009.1 coordinate 19,997, forward strand.
CGGATCTCCTTGTATCTGGAAAAAACACTCCGTTTGAAACGTAAGGTCAAATCCGCGCTCATTTATCCCGCGGTTGTTGTCACCATGGCCATCATCATCACCATTGTTCTTCTGGTGAAGGTCGTTCCCACCTTCGCGGGGATTTACGCATCGTTCAATCGTGATCTCCCTGTCATGACTCAGATACTCATCAATGTCAGCGAGGGTCTAAAGAAATATCTGCTATGGCTGATTGGCGGCGTTGTGGCCATCGGCATTGCCATCAAGCAATGGCATAGGACGGAGAAAGGCGCCCTGGTGATTGACCGGGCAGTCTTGAGGATGCCGATTTTCGGAGAATTGATGCGTAAGGTCGCCATCAGCCGGTTCAGCCGGACGCTGGCCACCCTCATTCAAAGCGGTGTCCCCATCCTGGAGTCTCTGGAGATCGTCGGAAAGACAATCGGCAACCGTGTCTTGGAACTGGTTGTTGAAGATGTGAAAAATAACGTGCGGGAGGGGGAGAGTCTCTCAGGCCCTTTGGCCAAAGGCGGGGTTTTCCCTCCGATGGTCACCAGGATGATCGCCATCGGGGAAAAATCCGGACAGATGGAGAAGATGCTTCTTAAGATCGCGGAATTTTACGATGATCAGGTGGACGCCGCGGTGGAAGGGCTGACCAGTATCATTGAGCCGCTCATCATCGGTTTCTTGGGAATCGTGATCGGATTCATTGTGATTGCCTTATTCCTGCCGATTTTGACGATCGTTCAAATTCTCTAATGATGATGAAAAGATACGTGTGGATTTTTATATTTTTTTTCTGCAGCCGAAATCTTTTGTGGGCGGATGAGACCTCGAGACACGCATCGTCCCAGGAGGTTCTCGAGATAGGCCTCACAGACCTCAAGGACAGCGGCAGGCAGTTGACCCAGCGCAACAACCTGCTTCGCTCTGAGATCAAAATTTATCGAGAAAATATCCAACACCTGCGCACGGAGCTGGAACTTTTGCAGAGGAAGAAAGACAATCCGGCTCAGGGAATCGGCATTCCTGTCTCCGATAAGAAAAAAACCGTGCCGGGTTGGAAAGAAGGCGTGGCCGGCGTTGAAGAGAATATCCGCCGGTTACAGCGTCAGATCGATGCGCTTTCGAGTGAGGATATTCGAAACGCAGAGGCGGCGATCATCTCAGCTAAGAAAGGTCAAGAGCCGGGCTTTGCGGTCCACGAGGAAGACGCGTTGAGCGAAAAGTTTGCCGTTCTTCAGGCCGAGAACAGAAACCTTAAGAAACAGCTTTCCGTCTTAGAGCAGACGCTGAATGAACAGCCATAATCCCTTCGCCGGACAGAAATTGGCAATTTTGGAAAAAGGATGTTATGCTTGAAGCGGCAAGAGCAGGTGAAAAAGGTAAACCATTCGTAAGGATGGGACACAAAGCTATAGGGTCCTAATTTACGAGGGACGAGAGATGAAGGACGAGAGACGAGATCGTCTATCATCCCTCTTCCATCGTCCTTCGTGAAAAAGGACAGCCAGCTGCCGCCGCTCAAAGGGAAAATCAAGAGCGCGAATTGTGAACCTATTTCCTACGATGGAAATAGGTTTTTAAATGGAATAAAGCATTGACAATGAAGAAAAGGGGGTGATAGAATCAAACACAATAAATTTCCAATTTGATTCAGGGGCCCAAAGGCCGCAATCGTGTCGACGGATTGGGAAGGGATTGCTGGAGATCGTAATTATATCTTTACTACTTTCTTCCCCTCCTTTTTGAAAGAGACACGCTGGACAGCCGACGGTCCCCCAAACAAAAGAAGGGAGGATTTTCAAATGAAAGTGAGAAATCAAAGAGGTTTTACGCTCGTCGAAATCATGATCGTGGTCGCGATCATCGCGCTTCTGGCGGCCATCGCGATCCCCAACCTGTTGAGGGCCAAAATCTCGGCCAATGACGCCCTCGCCAAAAGCACCTTGAGGACACTCTCCACGGCTTCGGAGACATACTCCACGGCCAACAACGGGAATTATCCTGGGGCCATCACATCGCTCACGGGCGCCACGCCGCCTTACATCAATACGGCCTATTGCAACACAACCGCTTCGGGATACGCCTTTACATGTGCTTTTGGAAGCGGTGCTTACACGTTCACGGCCACTCCGTCGGTGGTGGGGACATCCGGAACAACGATCTACACGATGACAACAGGCGGCATCTTAACGCCGTAGGGATGATTGTGTGCAAGGAGTAGTTTTTGGTAGAAAGCGGGGGGGGCTTGAATCAAGCCCCCCTTTTTATTGAGGATCAAATGGAAAACGGGTGATGATGATTTTAATGCATTTGAGAAAATGGGATCACGGCGATCATCGTTCACAACGGGGATTCACCTTAGTCGAGGTGATGATCTCGGTCGGGGTTCTGGCTTTTGTGATCGTCGGTTTGTTACAGCTTTTTGTTTATTGTTCGACGCTTGCGGATGCCGCGGGGAATACGACGGTGGCCGTCAACGAGGCCCAGACGAAGATGGAAGAAATACGAAATCATGATTTTGATTCCATCGCGGCAGATTATGCCTCCGGCGGAACACCGGGGAACACCTTCTCATTGAGCAGTCC
>CAYIQK010000010.1:0-3863 GCA_964365515.1 uncultured Planctomycetales bacterium
TCAGGAAGGACAAGGGAACGGGCCTCAATCTCTTTTTTCGCATCTTTCGCCTTTGACTGAAATTCCCGCAGGAGATTGAAACAGGCCCCGGCGATGAATGTGATTAAGAAAATCCGGGTGATGAGCTTGTATTGTTTCATCAATGCGGGATGTCGCTCAGAATGGTTGTAAAAAGAAGCATCCCTGTTAAACCCAGCATCACACCCCAGGCGGTCAAGCTTTTGCCGCCTTCCTCCAGCGCCTCGGGAATCAATTCGGAAATCGTCAGATAAATCATGGCCCCTCCGGCGAACCCCAGGCCAATCGGCAGAAGCGGTTCAAAAGCCCAGGCCAGAAGCGCGGAAGGAACCGCCATCAAGGGCTGGGGGATGCTTGTCAAAATCGAGATCAGGGCGCAGTTTCTGGTGGAAACGCCGTCACTTTTTAGAGGCAGGGAAACGGCCATCCCTTCCGGAATGTTGTGCACGCTGATGGCGGTCGCCATGATCAGGCCAAAATGCAGATTGCCTGTGGCGAAGGCCACTCCGATGGCGATGCCTTCGGGGATGGAGTGGATGAACATCGCGGTGAAGATGAGAAGACCGCGTTTGGTCAGGCCCCGCTGCAGATAATATTGATAAACTTCAGTGGTGGTGAAATTTTTTTCCGTATAATGGAAGAACGCCGCTCCCAGAAGAAGGCCGAGGATGACGATATACGGCGCGGCCGGGAATTTGGAGTGGAGGGCAATGCCTTCCTGTGCGAGGGAGAAAACCGACGCGGAGATCATCATCCCGGCCGCGATGGCCGAGGCAAAGGCGCGCACCAGATTGGAGGTGTTTTTGAGGAAGTGAACCGGAATCGCCCCCAGCCCTGTGGCCAAAGCGCTGATGATGCCGGTGAGCGCTGTCCAATAGATGAGATCCGCTGGATTCATGGGTCTTTGGATTTTGAGACAACTTGAGAACAGCTTGCCTTCCGAATAATAATTTAATATACTAATGCTATCATATAACCGATTTTTCCCAAATAGGAAATATTGGATGATTCAGAAACAATTCAAATATATTTACGGTCCTGTCTATTCTTGGCGGCTGGGGATGTCGTTGGGGATCGATCCCGTGACGGCCAAAGGCAAGATTTGTAATTTCGACTGCGTCTATTGTCAACTGGGCCGGACCGCCAAGTTTCATAGCGCCAGGGAGGTTTTTGTTCCGACGCGGGAGATCATGCGCGAGATCGAATCTCTTCCAGCGATTCCTATTGATCATTATACCTTTTCCGGACGAGGGGAACCGACCTTGGCCAAGAACTTAGGGCAGATGATCCGGGCCCTGCGCGCGGCCCAAAAAGGAAAGATCGCCGTCATTACCAATGCCGCTCTCATCGATCAACCGGGTGTTCAGGAGGATTTGGCGTCGGCCGATTTCGTTCTGGCGAAGCTGGATGCCTGGGATGAGAACTCTTTGAAGGAAATTGACATCCCCGCCCGGGAGATTCAATTTTCACGCATTGTCAACGGCCTCAAGGCCTTCAAGCGCCGATTTGGCGGCAAACTCGCCCTGCAGATCATGTTCATCGAACACAACAAATCCCATGCCAAAGACATCGCTCAGATCGCCAGGGAAATCAATCCTGATGAAATACAGATCAATACGCCTTTGAGGCCTTCCGCGGTCAAGCCGCTTGGGAGGGAGGAATTGTCTCAGATCAAAAAATGTTTCCAGGGATTGCCGGTGGTGTCGGTTGATGAGGATCAGAGAGAAGATGTCCACCCCTTTGACGACCACGACACCATCCGCCGTCATGGAAATTTCAAAAAAAAGGTCAAAAGGAGAGCTCAATGTTGAAGTGGCAGGAGACCTACGCGACCGGTATCGCTGATATCGACGAACAGCATAAAAAAATATTCGGGATGATCAATGAACTGGATGATGCCATCGCCTCAGGTGATGCGCGGGCTCATCTGGGAAGGACCATCCAGTTCCTTGGTCATTATGCCAAGATTCATTTCAATTTTGAAGAGATATGCATGGCGAAATACCGCTGTCCTGTCGCGGCGAAAAATAAAAATGCCCATCAGGAATTCAAGGAATCCTACTTGAAATATGCGGAGCGTTTCAGGAGGGAGGGTTACAGCGATCAGTTGCTTTACGATATCCATAAAATGTGTGAGGACTGGATTGTCTATCATATCTGTCATGTCGATGTCCATTTGCGGGAATGTGTCCACAAAAATGCGGCTCTAGAACCGTCCCAAGAGAAAGGGAAGGGCACTTGAGGGAAAACAAAAATCAACAGGAACCGATGAAGCCCAAACTGCAGTCTCTGTCGGTTGTCGTGGAGCAGACGGCGGACAGCGTTGTCATCACCGATAGGGACGGGAACATCGAGTACGTCAATCCCGCCTTTGAAGCGACGACGGGCTATACCCAGCAGGAAGTTTTGGGCAAGACGCCGCGTCTTCTGAAATCCGGCAAACACAAATCTTCCTTTTACAAAGACCTCTGGGACACTGTCCTTGCCGGCAAGGCATTCCGGGCGGTGATCACCAACAGAAAGAAAAACAGCGACTTGTACTATGCCGACCAGACTATTACCCCCATCAAAGATGCCTCCGGCGAGATCACGCATTTTGTCTCCGTTTGGAAGGATATCACCGAGCGCATGCACTATCGGGAACAGCTCGAGACCCTCAACCAAGACTTGGAGTTTGAGAAGCACAAATTCGAACAGATATTAAACTTTGATGAGAAGATCGGCACTTTTACCGATTTGAACAAATTAGTTGATTTTGTTATCAGGGGCATTGCCGCTATTTTGGAAGCGGAACGGTGCTCGTTGATGCTGTTGGATGAAAAGACCGGGGAATTGTGCATCAAAGGAGCGATCGGTCTGGATCATAAGATCATGCGGGAGAGCAAATTGAGTCTGGGTAAGGGGATTGCCGGTCTGGTGGCCAAGGAAGGCAAGCCTCTGCTTGTGAAGGTGATTGACACCGACCAGCGCATCGGACGAAAGAACCTCCCCACCTACCGAACCAAATCGTTTTTGAGTGTCCCTATCCTGCTGGATCAGAAGCTCCTCGGGGTCGTCAACGTGACGGACAAAAAATCCTCTGAGGCCGACGTATTCACTGATCTGGATTTGAGGATCCTCTTGGCGATTGTGCGCCAGTCCGCGGTCGCCATCGAAAATACGGAATTGTACAAACAACTGAAATATCTCACGGTCACGGATCCCTTGACGAATTTGTACAATTACCGGCATTTCATGAAGATCTTAGATTATGAGATCGGACGGCTGCGGCGTTTCAAGCGTCCTTTGTCGTTACTGATCATGGACGTGGACGATTTTAGGGAATACAACGAAGCCTTTGGTCTCCTGGAAGGCGATAGTCTCTTGAGGGAAATCAGCCGTATCTTGAGCGAGAATCTCCGCGAGGTGGATATCATCTGCCGTTACGCGAGCGATGAATTTGTTGTGATCCTGCCGGAGACAAAAATCTCCGAGGCCAAGGCCATCGCGGAAAAAATCCGGAACCTGGCGGCGGAATTGAAATTCAAAAAAGCAATCACCTTAAGCTTGGGGTTAGTCAGCTGCGCGAAGGAGATGAACCGTCACGATTTGATCCTCAAGGCGGATGCCGCTTTGACACAGGCCAAGAGGCAGGGTAAAAATCAAGTCTACTGTCACGATCATTGAAATGGCCGCCCAGTCCCGCAAACAGATGGAGGAGGACGTTGATTCCCTGCCGCAGGGAATCATCCAGGCCCAGGAGGCGGAAGCCAAACGGGTCTCCCGCGAAATCCATGACGACTTGGGACAGTCGCTGGTGACTTTGAAGATGTTCATTCAAGCCCACCATGCCGCATCAGGCCGCC
>CAYIQK010000010.1:3963-13314 GCA_964365515.1 uncultured Planctomycetales bacterium
AAAAATCATCCGGTATTTGGACGCGATCATCGAAAAAACAAGGGGTCTGGCCGCCGGTTTGCGGCCCGCCGCGCTGGAAGTCCTGGGGTTGACGGCCGCTTTGAGAACTTTGATCAATGAGTTCCGCTGTCAGAAGGATCTTCGCATCCGTTTCCGCTGCGGATCGCTCGACGATATTCGTTTCCAAGGGGAGATGATCAATCTTTACCGGATCGTCCAGGAGGCCCTGACCAATATCGTGCGGCACGCCAGCGCCACCCATGTTTATATTCACATCAAACGCGTGAAAGATAATCTCAAGGTGGTCATCACCGATAACGGCTGCGGTCTTCAGCCCGACGGTGAAACCCCAAATCTGCCCGCCGGTCTGGGGTTTTCGACAATGAAGGAACGTTCGCGCCTGTTGGGAGGCAGATTTGAAGTGACATCGATCCCTCAGAAAGGGACAACGATTTTAGTCGATATCCCTCTTCAGACCACTTGAGCGGCAGAAAATGGCGGCAGAGATGGTTGTCGTGTGTTATACTTTTGATGGAGAGACGAAAGGAAAGTGAGAAAGATGAGTAGGATTATCGCCAGCGAGAAAGAAATCAATTTGATGTATCCGGAATCCCAGCACATGCACAGGCGTCTGATCGAGACTGTGCAAAGCGGGATTTTTCTGGCGGAGGCCAAGGGGAAATTGATTTATGTCAATCACGCCTTTGCGGCTATGCTCGGCTATAACATCAAAGAGAGGGTCGTGGGTCTGAATTTCGTCGAGGTCTTGTTCGCGGATGCACAAGAGAAAAAAGTCTTTTTGAATGCAATGCGCGCGGCAGGATCGGCGCGTGAATTTGAAGCCCGGCACAAAAAGGCGGATGGAGCAGAAGTGATTTTGTCTGTCACAAGCAATCATATCTATAACGATCAAGGAGAGGTTATAGGCACGGAGGGGGTCATCGGGGATGTGACACAGAAACGAATGCTGGAAGAGGCGCTGGTGACGGAGAAGCGTAAGCTGGAGCAGATTTTGGGTTTTGATGAGGATATCGGCCTCATCCGTGACTATGATCCTTTGATGGAATTCATCATGGAAAGGACATCGGCGATCCTGGAGGCACGCCGATGCTCTCTCATGCTGATGGATGAAAGCGGCCGAGAGCTTTTGATCAAGGCTGCCGTAGGGATGGAGGAAAGAATCATCAAGGAATGCCGGATGAAATTGGGAGAATCCGTGGCCGGTTTTGTGGCGCAATCCCGTGTGCCCATCCTGGTCAAAAACATCGAGTATGACGAACGTTTCAAAAGGGCAGGCAAACTGTATTATCTGAGCCGCTCTTTCATCAGTGTCCCTCTCATCATGGAAGACAAACTGATCGGGGTCATCAATGTCACCGACAAACATAAGGCCCAAAATTTCGATGAGATTGACTTGAGGATCCTCGGCGCGCTCGCGCGGGAGGTGGCTGTAGCCGTCGAGAACGTGAAGCTTTATAAACAGCTCAGTTTTTTGACCATCACGGATCCCCTCACGCTCATCTATAATTACCGCCAATTCGCCCAGAGTCTCAATTACGAAATCAAGCGGTGTCAGCGCAGCCAGGGGAATCTGTCCCTGATCATGATGGATATCGATGATTTCAAATTGTACAACGATACCTTCGGGCATCCGGAGGGAGACGCCCTTCTCAAAGACATCGGGCGGATCCTCAAGACCCAGTTGAGGGAAACGGATATTGTCTGCCGTTATGGCGGGGATGAATTCGCTGTGATATTGCCGGATATCGCGGCAGACGGCGCGCGCACGGCCGCCGAGAAGATCCGCCGGGCCGTGGAAAACACGTCATTTCAGATGAAGGTCACCTTGAGCATTGGAATCGCCTCGTACACGCCAGGTCTGGTTCAGAGTGAATTGATCCTCAAAGCCGACCGCGCCCTTTATCAGGCCAAACACGAAGGCAAAAACAGGATTGCCGTTCAGGCCTAAAAACCCGCTTATGCGATTCCCCTTCCCCAGCTATCCCCTGCATCAGATTCTGCAAAAGCGGATTCTCATCCTTGATGGTGCCATGGGCACCATGATCCAGCGTTGCAAATTGGATGAAGCCGGATTCAGAGGCCAGGTCTTCGCGGATCACCCCGTTGATCTCAAGGGCAATAACGATATCCTTTCTCTCACGCAGCCTCAGATCGTCGCAGAAATCCATCGCGCTTATCTCAAAGCCGGCGCGGATATCATCGAAACCAATACCTTCAATGCCAACGCCATCAGTCAGGCCGATTATCAGCTGGAAGGAAGGGTTTATGAGCTCAACGCGGCCTCGGCTAGGATTGCCAAAAAGGCCGCTTTGGAATTCACGCGAAAGACGCCGCATCAACCGCATTTTGTCGCCGGTGCCATAGGCCCCACCAACCGTACGGCTTCGATGTCGCAGGATGTCAATGACGCCGGATTCAGGGCGGTGACCTTTGATCAGCTTGTGCAGGCTTATAGCGATCAGGTTCAGGGGTTGATGGACGGCGGATCGGATCTGCTTTTGGTAGAAACAGTTTTTGACACTTTGAACTGCAAGGCCGCCATTTTCGCCGTTGAATCGGTCTGTGAAAAGCTGGGCCGGCAAATTCCCCTCATCATCTCGGCTACGATCACCGACGCCAGCGGGCGGACCCTTTCCGGCCAGACCGTTGAGGCGTTTTGGGTTTCTATTGCCCACGGCCGTCCTTTGAGCGTGGGGATCAATTGTGCCTTAGGCGCTAAAGAGATGCGTCCTCATATCGAGGAGTTGGCGAGGATCTCTCCCTGTTACGTGAGTTGTTATCCGAACGCGGGGCTTCCTAATGAATTCGGCGAATATGATCAGACACCCCAGGAGATGGCCGCGATCATCCGCGAATTCGCCGAGAGCGGATTCTTGAATATTGTGGGTGGCTGCTGCGGGACGACACCCGATCACATCGGGGCCATGGCCGAGGCCGTTAAGAATATCGCTCCTCGTATCATTCCCCGGCGGCCGGTTGAATCTTGTTTGAGCGGCCTGGAACCTCTTCACGTGCGTCCGGACGGCAATTTCATCAATATCGGCGAGCGCACCAACGTCACGGGTTCGCAGAAATTCGCCCAATGTATCCTTCGCGGCGACTATGAACAGGCGCTTTCAGTGGCCCGTCAGCAGGTTGACTCCGGCGCTCAGATGATCGATGTGAATATGGACGAGGCCATGCTCGATTCGCAGGCCGCGATGGTCAAATTCCTGAATCTGATTGCCGCCGAACCGGACATTGCCCGTGTGCCGGTCATGGTCGATTCTTCGAAATGGCCGGTCATTGAGGCGGGCTTGAAGTGTGTCCAGGGCAAGCCGGTGGTGAATTCCATCAGTCTCAAAGAGGGCGAGGAGGTCTTCAAAGCGCAGGCTCAGAAAGTACGGCGTTACGGCGCCGCGGTCGTTGTGATGGCCTTTGACGAGAAAGGGCAGGCTGAAAATAAGAATCGGAAGGTCGAGATTTGCGCGAGGGCCTATAGGATATTGACTGAGGAGGTTGGTTTTCCGCCGGAGGACATCATTTTTGATCCCAATATTTTCGCGGTGGCGACCGGCATCGAGGCGCATCACGACTACGCCAAGGATTACATTGAGGCCGTCAGGATGATCAAAGAAACTCTGCCGCATTGTCTGGTGAGCGGCGGGGTGAGCAATATTTCATTTTCTTTCAGGGGAAACAATACGGTGCGTGAGGCCATGCACTCGGCGTTTCTTTATCACGCCATCTGCGCCGGTATGAACATGGGCATCGTCAACGCGGGGATGATCACGGTGTATGACCAGATCCCTCAGGAACTGTTGGGATTGGTCGAGGACGTCTTGTTTGACCGCAGGCCGGACGCGACGGAACGGTTGGTCAAGCATGCCGAGACGCTGAAAGATACGGGGCCTCAAAAAGGTCCTGATCTCGCTTGGAGGAAAGAATCCGTTGAACAACGGATCATTTACGCCTTGGTCAGAGGCATTGACGATGATATCGAAAATGACATGGAAGAGGCGCGTCAAAAATGCCGGAATCCGCTGGAATTGATCGATGGGCCTTTGATGAATGGGATGAACGTGATTGGAGACTTGTTCGGTTCGGGGAAGATGTTTTTGCCGCAGGTTGTCAAAAGCGCGCGGGTGATGAAAAAAGCGGTTGCTTATTTGACGCCTTTCATCGAAAAGGAACAGGGTGGGGGAGGGCGGAAGTTTTCCGGCAAGATCCTTTTGGCCACGGTGAAGGGCGATGTCCATGACATCGGGAAAAATATCGTCGGTGTGGTCTTGGGCTGCAACAATTACGAGGTCATCGATCTGGGCGTCATGGTGCCGTGCGAGAAAATCCTGCAGAGGGCCCGCGAGGAAAAAGTCGATATCATCGGTTTGAGCGGGCTCATCACGCCGTCTTTAGATGAGATGGTTCATGTTGCCCAGGAGATGAAGCGGCAAGGTTTTGATATCCCTTTGTTGATCGGCGGGGCGACCACATCCGTCATTCACACCGCCGTCAAGATTGCTCCCTTCTATGACGGGCCGACTCTGTATGTGAAGGACGCTTCCAGGGGTGTCACTGCGGCGGGGAGTTTGTTTGATCGGAAGTCCCGGGGCGATTTTATTGCCGGGACAAAAGCCGAATACGCCCAACAGCGCGAGCAATACGCGAGCCGGCAGGGGCAAAGATCATTACTGCCTTTAGGTGAGGCGCGGCAGCACAAGATGAAATCCGACTGGACAAAGATTCCCGTCACCAAACCGTCCTTTCTGGGGGCCAGAGTTTTCAAGGCGTTCGATTTGAATTCAATCAAAGAGCGTATCGACTGGTCGCCGCTTTTTCTCGTGTGGGAGTTGAAGGGCAAATACCCTCAAATCTTCAAGGATCCTCAAGTCGGGAAAGAGGCCGTTCAATTGTTCGAGGATGCCCGGCAATTATTGGATGAGATCATCGGTCAAAAATCATTGACCGCCAATGCCGTGGCCGGATTCTTTCCCGCCAACAGTGCCGGCGATGATATCGAACTCTACACGGATGATGAGCGCCGCAGAGTTTTAACCGTCTTTCATACCCTTCGTCAGCAGTCCCGCAAAGAGATCGACGCTCCCCATTATGCCTTGGCGGATTTTGTCGCCCCCAAGGAGACCGGGATCAAGGATTATATCGGATGTTTCGCTGTCACAGCCGGTATCGGCCTTGACGCTTGGGTTGCAAAATTTGAACGGCAGCACGACGATTACAAAAGCATCATGAGCAAGGCCTTGGCCGATCGTCTGGCCGAGGCCTTTGCCGAGAAACTGCATGAGCTCACGCGTCAGGAGCTTTGGGGGTATGCCCCTGATGAGGATTTGGATAATGAAGCCTTGATCCGCTGTCAGTATAAGGGAATCCGTCCCGCCCCGGGGTATCCTGCCTGTCCGGACCACAGCGAAAAGACAATTCTTTTCAATCTTCTGAAGGTCAAAGAAAACGCGGGGATTGCCTTGACGGAAAACTATGCCATGATTCCCCCCGCCTCGGTGAGCGGCCTTTATTTCGCCAATCCGCAAGCCCGGTATTTCGCGGTGGGGAAGATTGCCAAGGATCAAGTGGAAGATTATGCCCGTCGTAAAGATATGAGCGTAGAAGATGTTGAGAGGTGGTTAAGGCCGAATTTGGCGTATCAGTCTTAATTAGGGATGGAAATATCGCCGCGTTTGTAGTAGCATGAAATCTCTTATTGAGCTTTATTTGTGAGACGGTGACCTATGACTCTGACAGGAGGTTTCTTAGATTATTTGATTGTTTTCTGGGCAGGGGTATTAGTCAGTTTCAGTCCCTGCGTTTATCCTGTCTTGCCGATGACCGCCAGTTTTGTGGCAGGATTCAATGTGCACGGCACGAGGCTGATGGGATTGATGGTTTCCCTCGTTTATGTCCTGGGGATAGCGATCACCTACAGCGCCATGGCGGTCTTCGCGGCCTTGACAGGAGGGATCTTCGGGCAGCTGCAGAACAATCCGATTCTTTGGATCGTTGTCGCCAATATTCTTATTTTCTTTGCCCTTGTGATGTCGGATCTGATGCCGCTACCGTCATTCGGCGTTAAAGTCCACGACAGGATTATCCATAAGAATCTCTGGACGGTGGTATTGTTCGGGATGGCTTCCGGTTTTGTGGTGGGCCCTTGCACGGCGCCTGTCTTAGGGACACTGCTTTTATATGTGTCTTCCAAACAGAATATGCTTCATGGGATCAGTTTAATGTTTGTATTCGCCTATGGCGTAGGGGCATCACTGATCCTGGTGGGGACCTTCAGCGGTATCCTGGCACGACTGCCTAAATCGGGGCTGTGGATGGTGAGGGTCAAACAATTCTGCGGTTTAATATTAATCATCGCGGCCGAGTATTTCTTGGTCAAAGCAGGAGGGTTATTATTTTGAAAAACACGATACGCATCACACTCATTTTAGGTTTATTGATTCTCACCTTTCGTCCGTCCGCGGCGATGGGGCAATTTTTCTTCCAGGAGAATGAGGGCGTGGGTAAACCCGTTCAAGACTTTAACCTCAAGATTGTCGGCGGGGAGAAAGTCAGTTTATCCAGTTTCCTCAACGGCAGCAGGGCGATCATCTTCTTCTGGGCCACCTGGTGTCCGCACTGCCGGCGCGAGTTGAATGACCTCAATAAAAATAGGGAGGTCATGGCTCAGAAAGGGATTAAGATCGTCTTGGTTGATGTCGGCGAGAAGGAGACGGTCGTCCAGCAATACGTTCAAAAGAATAATATTCATATGCCGATTTTTCTGGATACCGATTCTTCGGTGGCGGAATCCTACGGATTAGTCGGCGTCCCAACCTTTTATTTCGTGGATGAGAAAGGCGTTGTGCGCGATGTTCAGCACAGCCTTCCGGAGGATTACGAGGCAATCCTTTCCGCCTCGCAAGGGTAGATCCTTTGTTGCTCGGGCTGAGAATGCTGTGAAAAGAGTTGCTTCATTGTTTCTCATTTTGCTGGGCCTTAATCTTTGGGGAGAGGCTTTGGGTAACGAAAAAGATCCTTATCTTGTCCGGCGGCAGGAAATGATCGAGACGCAGATCATTTCCCGAGGCGTATCGGACAAAAGAGTTCTGGCCGCGATCTTGAAAGTCAAGCGGCATCTGTTTGTTCCTTCCTTAGTGCGCACCATGTCCTACGATGATTCCCCTTTGCCTATAGGTCATGGACAGACCATCTCCCAGCCGTATATCGTTGCTTATATGACCGAGGCCGCAGGGTTGAATCCGGAGGATCGCGTCCTGGAGATCGGAACCGGTTCAGGTTATCAGGCCGCGGTCTTGGCCGAAATCGCGCGGGAGGTGTACACCATTGAGATCGTTGAACCGCTGGCGCGGGAGGCACAACAGCGGTTGAAGGAATTGGGTTATCAAAATATTTTCGTCAGGCACGGTGACGGTTATCAGGGATGGCCTGAGAAATCTCCATTTGACGTCATTGTCGTAACGGCCGCGCCGGAAGAGATCCCGCGGGAGCTGGTCAATCAATTGAGAGTGGGCGGCCGCATGGTTGTTCCCATCGGCTCATTTTTTCAGGAACTTTATCTGGTGACGCGGACTGAATCGGGTTTTGAGCAAAAGAGCCTCTTGCCGGTGCGTTTTGTGCCGATGGTGCATGAAGAGAGAAAATAACGGTTAGGGTATTGAGAGGATTGGGCGGCGTATCTCTGTTAGGATTTTGTCCGTCGGGCTGAGTTTGTTGAGGCAGTAGAAATGCAGTCCCGGCGCTCCGCCTTGAAGGAGGCCGCGGCCTTGGGAGACAGCGAAGGTGATTCCCGCCTGGATGGTTGCTTCCTCATTGTTTTGGATCGGTTCGAAAATTCTTTTGACCTTCTCCGGTATGGCGGCGCCGCAGAGCGCGCAGAATTTGACTAAGTTTGGGTAGTTGGTGATGGGCAGAATCCCGGGAATGACGGGTGCCGTGACACCGATTTCGCGCAGACGCCGGACGTAATCGAAGTAATCTTGATTGTCAAAAAACAGCTGTGTGATGACGAAATCGGCGCCGTTGTCGACCTTCATTTTCAGGTATCGGGCATCTTCGTCCCGATCGCGGCACAGCAGATGTCCTTCAGGAAAGCCGGCCACACCGATGGTGAAATGATCTCCGAAATGTTCGCGGATGAAGGCGCAGAGTTCACTGCTGTACTTGAAATTATCCTTTCCCGCCTGCCAGTGGGGATTGTCCTTCGGCGGGTCGCCGCGCAGGGCCAGGACATTTTTGATGCCGCGGGATTTGATGTCTTCTAAGATCTCCTTGATTTCAGTTTTGGTGTGAAGGACGCAGGTGAGGTGGGCGAGACCGGGGACGTTGTTTTTGATCTGGATGTGCTCGACGACGTCGAGCGTTTTGTCACGGCTTCCGCCGCCGGCCCCATAAGTGCAGGAGATAAAATTCGGCCTCAAGGCACAGAGCCGCTCAATGGTCGAAAGTAGATTTTGGAACCCCTGTTCGGTCTTCGGCGGAAAAAGCTCGAAGGAATATGTGAGTTTGTTTTGTTGAAAAATATCTTTTATTTTTTTCATTATGCCCCATCATATTCGTTAATTTCGTATCGCGCAAACATTTTCTTAAAATGAATGCAGCCATCATCACAGGGTCCGCTGGTTTGATCGGTTCGGAAGCCGTCCGGCATTTCGCTGACCAAGGGTTAAAGATTGTCGGCATCGACAATGATATGCGCCGGTATTTTTTTGGCGAGGAGGCCTCCACCGCTTGGAATCAAGAAAACCTCAAGCGAACCATTCCAGGGTACGTTCATCAAGTCATTGATATCCGCGATCAAGAGAAACTGGAATGCTTATTCAAGGAATACGGCTGTGATCTCAAACTGATCATCCACACGGCCGCCCAGCCTTCCCACGATTGGGCCGCCCGGGAGCCGTTCACGGATTTCGGTGTCAATGCCAACGGCACGCTCAATCTCCTGGAGATGACCCGCCGATATTGCCCCAAAGCGGTTTTCATTTTTACCAGTACCAACAAAGTTTACGGGGACACCCCCAATTCCCTGCCGCTGGTTGAAGAAAAGACGCGATGGGAACTGCCGAAAGATCACGCCTTTTATGGCGGGATTGATGAGACGATGAGCATTGATCAATCAACGCATTCTCTCTTCGGCGCTTCCAAGGCCGCCGCCGATATTTTGGTGCAGGAATACGGCCGGTATTTCGGGATGAAGACGGTGAGTTTCCGCGGCGGGTGCTTGACGGGTCCGAACCATTCCGGGGCGATTCTGCATGGTTTCCTGGCCTATTTGATGAAATGTTGTGTGACCGGCGAACGATACACGGTCTTCGGTTACAAAGGCAAACAGGT
>CAYIQK010000010.1:13414-21627 GCA_964365515.1 uncultured Planctomycetales bacterium
AAGCGGCATTATCCGCAGTGGAAACAAAGGTATAGCCTGGAGGCTACGCTTCGGCAGATTTACGAAAACAATGCCTCGCGCTGGGGGCGCACAAAATAGATTGACTTTTATGGGATGGCTGGATATAGTGGTGCCGCTGGACAAAATTGCAATAGAGTCATTTCCGGAATCATTGTTCTTTTAAGATTTAAATTTATCTATGTCGGTTCCTGGACGTTGTCCGGGATGAAAAGGGAATCCTGTGAAAATCAGGGACGGTCCCGCCGCTGTAACCCCGCCTCTTGCCCTGTTGATAAGGGAAAGGGGAACTCTTTTTAGCTTATACGCCACTACTTCGTTATAAGGAAGTGGGAAGGCTGCTTAAAAGGGCAAAGGGAGTCAGAAGACCTGCCGATGTAGTGATTCATGTAATACTGCGATGGGATACAGTATTAAATGAGTATATATTGTGAGGAAGTTAAGCTGGGTGCACTCTCAATCGAAAATTTCGGTTGAGAGTTTTTTGTTTATGGGAGAGAAAAAATGAAAAAAAGTTTTATGGGTCTTGTCGTTACGGTCATTCTTACAGTTATTTCAGCAGTAAACTCTTCTGCCGATTTGGCCAAAGAATTGGATACGGTTATCGTTACCGCCACGCGCATGGCGCAACGCAATTATAAAATTGTCGGGAACGTGACCGTCATCACCGCGGATCAAATCGCGGCCTCGAACGCGCAAAACATCCCGGAATTATTAAGCGATGTCCAAGGGGTCAACATTTACTCGTATAGCACGGCGAAATCTGCTTTGGTCGACATCCGGGGGTTTGGGGACACCTCCTCGCGCAATGTCCTCGTCCTTGTCAACGGCAGGAAGATCAATTCGACCGATATGTCCGGCCCGGACCTGCTTCAGGTCCCTTTGGAGGCGGTCGAACGCGTGGAAATCATCCGCGGGGCGGGGTCCGTGCTTTATGGCGATAACGCCGTCGGGGGCATTGTCAATATAATCACCAAGAAGGGGGAGGGGAAACTTTCCGGGAAAGTGGGGGCCGTGTACGGCAGTTATGACCGCAGAGGCACGGACATGGAAATATCCGGGGAGTCCCATAATGTCTCCTATTTCCTTTATTCTAAGTATTTTGACGATCAGGGATACCGGCAGAACAGCGATGTCTTGGCGAAGGATTTCAACACGCGGCTGGATTATGATCTTTCGGATATGCTGTCGGCCAGTTTTAACTTTGGATGGCATGAGGATGACAGCGGGTTGCCGGGGGGCTTAAGCAGCGCGGAATTAAGGACGCTGGGCCGGCGGGGATCTCCGTCTCCTGAAGACTTCTCATCGACGAAGGACCGTTTCGTTAATGTGGGACTCCATGTGACCCCCTGGCAGGAAGAGGATTATGTAGGGGAATTTGTGGTGGATCTGTCCTACCGTAACAGAGATGTTTACGATGAATTCAATGAGTATGCCGGGTATGAGACCCATACCAAGCGTTCGATCGACACCACAGGCATCGCGGCCAAATATATCTTTGACCATCTGGTGTTCAACAAAGAAGTCAATTTTGTCACAGGGATCGATTATTATGATCATGAAAATGATATCTTAGGAAGCGCCACAAGTCCGGATGACCTTACGATTTCTAAGGAGGAATTTGGCGTGTATGGGTTCCTGCAGTATGAGTTTCTTGAAGACTTGTTCGTCAACGGCGGGACCCGTTATCATCAGGCGGATTACGCCTTCAGCCAGCGCAATGTGGCCGTCGACACCAAACAGAGCCCGGATGAATGGGTATCGATGGGCGGGCTGAAATATGAGTACGCCCAAGGCTCCAACCTTCATCTGAACGTCCAGCAGACTTTTCGTTTTTTGGCGACGGATGAATGGTACAGTTCCAGCAGCAACCCTGATTGGGGTATAACGCCGAACTTAAACACGGATATTAGCCAGCAAACCGGCATCCAATATGAAATGGGCCTTAAACATAATTTTCACGACGCGGTGATCGTCACGGTGACGCCGTATTGGATGGACCTAAATGACGAGATATTTTTTGACCCCGTCGCCTTCAGCAACAGCAATTATGACAAAACGCGGCGGATCGGCGTTGAGGTCGGCAACAAGGTGGATCTGCTGAAATTTTTTAGTGTCAGCTTTTTGGACAAATTGGAGTTTTCCTCCGACTATACGTATCAGAACCCTCAGTTCCTGGAGGGGGCCAATGATGGCAAAGACATCCCGATGGCGCCGCGGCACCAGAGCGGCGCGGGTCTCATGGCGGAATTTTGGAAGCACTACAGTGTAAGTTTCAGGAGTGAATATGTCGGTTCTCGGTTCGCGATCAATGACGTCTCCAATGGGGCCTTGCACGGGACCTCGGCGGTCAAACCGTATTATACGTTGAACACGCGGATCGCCTACACCAATGACAACCTGGAATTGTACACGGCCATTAATAATCTTCTTGATGAACAATATGCCCCTGTGGTGGTCAAGTCAGGTTCTAGCTCGACCCAGGATTATTATCCCGCCCCGGAGAGAAATTTTAATCTGGGGATGAAACTCCGTTTTTAATGAAACGACACCTTCTCTATCTCGCGTTGGCGTGGGGGATGGTTTTCTTTCCCTCCGCCAACGCCTTTTCCTTCGGCACCCAAGGCCAGCGGATCATTTCGCTCGCCCCGGCGCTGACGGAAATCCTTTTTGGGCTGGGCCTTGGAGATAGCATCATAGGCGTGACGACGCTTTGCAATTATCCACCTGAGGCACTCTTAAAGGATAAGATCGGGACATTCAGCCAACCCAATATCGAAAAGATCCTGCTGCTTAAGCCGGATATCGTTTTTGCGACAGGCCTGGAACAGGCCCCTTATGTCGATAAGCTGAAAAATCTGGGAGTTCACGTGTATGTCAGCGACCCCGCTACCATGGAAGAGTTGTTTGACTCCATTGAGGCCATCGGGGCATTGATTTCTCGGGAAGAAGAGGCGAGAATGATGGTCGGGCGTATGCGGGCGGAAATGGATAAGGTCCAACAGCGGGTCAATCGGATACCGCGGGACCAAAGGCCGCGTGTTTTTATCGAGGTGTGGAACAATCCGCTGCTGACCGCGGGCAGGAACTCTTTTGTCGATGAGTTGATCAGCCTAGCCGGGGGCGTGAATATCGCGCATGATGTCTTGAAACCCTACATTTCGTTTAGTCCCGAGGAGGTTATTAAACGCA
Organism: uncultured Planctomycetales bacterium; assembly: GCA_964365515.1. GTDB lineage: Bacteria > Omnitrophota > Gorgyraeia > Zapsychrales > Zapsychraceae > CAYIQK01. The sequence continues at coordinate 16,625 of CAYIQK010000010.1, forward strand.
ACCCGGATTACATTATCCTCGGATATATGAACGGGGGATCTGATCAGGGTTTGGTTCAAAACCGGCTGGGGTGGGAGAACGTCGAGGCTGTTAAGAATAAAAGGATCTATGGAGATATCGCCTCTGACCTGCTTTTACGGCCCGGCCCCCGGTTGATCGACGGTTTGAAAGCTCTCCATCAACGACTATACCCACGGGATTCCCAAGAGATCAATGACTAGAAATTCGTGGATAAAAATTATTTTTTTGTTCCTTCTCTTAGGTGTCATTATTTTCTGGAGCATGGGCAGGGGCTCCATGAATATCTCTTTTATAGATTTGTTTGACGCGCGGAATCAGCCTATCCTTGCGTTGAGATTTTTCAGGGTCATGCTGGGCGCTCTCATCGGGGCGGGCCTGGGCGTCTGCGGGGTTGCCCTCCAGGCGATTCTACGGAATCCTCTTGCCGAACCATATTTGCTGGGGACATCCAGCGGCGCGGGCCTGGGGGCTGTGTTGGCGGTTATCGGCGGACTTACAGGGCTGACGCTTCCCTTTGCCGCTTTTATCGGGGCGTTGTTGAGCGTGATTTTGGTGTATTGTCTTGCCATCGAGGGCGGGAGGATCCCTGTCCCGTCGCTGATCCTTTCCGGGGTCATTGTCGCCATTTCCTTGTCCGGGATCATGATGTTTTTGATTTCGGTCTCGAATAACCAGGCGCTGCACGGGATGATGTGGTGGCTGTTGGGAAGTTTGCAGGTGTATGACCCCAGGCTTCTTTTCTTAGTCGCCGGCATTGTCATCGCCGGGGGTACCGTGATCTTTGTATTGGCCCAGGATCTCAATGCCATCAGCGTCGGCGAAGAAGAGGCCATCCACCTAGGGATCGGTGTCGAGAATATCAAAAAAATTTTATTTGTGGTGACGGCCCTGATCACGGGGGCGCTGGTGTCCGTGTCAGGGATGATCAGTTTTGTCGGGCTCATCATCCCGCACACGATGCGTTTGATCGTCGGGTCCAACCACAGGGTCCTTGTCCCTGCGGCATTCTTAGGCGGCGGCATATTTTTGGTTCTGTGCGACACGCTGGCGCGCACGGTTTTTCTTCCGGTCGAGATCCCGATCGGGGTTGTGACGTCCTTGATCGGGGCGCCGATTTTTATGGTGCTTCTTAAAAGAAGCCAGAGGGTTTAAAATGGAACCGTTGTTACAAGTGGAAAATCTCTGCGGGGGGTACGGTAAGACAACCGTCCTCAAGGACATTTCGTTTGAAATCCACAAGGGAGAGTTCCTCGGGATTATCGGGCCCAACGGTTCAGGCAAGTCGACGCTTCTGCGGCTGATGAGCCGGGCCCTCGCGCCGCAGATGGGGGGAGTTTTTTGGGAAGGGCAGAATATCGTTGAGATAAACTTAAAGAGGCTCTATCAGAAGATGGCCTTCGTCTCTCAAAATCCGTGGGCCGGGTTGTCCTTCAGCGTTTTTGAAGTGGTCCTCATGGGACGGATCCCCCATCTGAACCGGCTTCAGCTTGAAACTAAAAAAGATTTTGCCGCCGTTACTCAAGCCCTTTTATTGACGGATACGCAAGAGTTCAAGGATAAGCGGATCGATGAGTTAAGCGCGGGCGAACGCCAGCGCGTGATGGTCGCCAAGGCCCTGGCCCAGGAGCCGGTCTTGCTGCTTTTGGATGAACCGACGTCCAATCTGGACATCGGCCACCAAATACAGATCTTGGATTTGTTAAGGACGTTAAACAGGCAAAACAATTTAACGGTTGTCCTGGTTTTGCATGATTTGAATTTGGCGAGTGAATATTGCGACCGGCTTATCCTGATTGATCATGGGATGATACGCCGTCGGGGCGCGCCGTCGGAGGTATTGACGTATCGGAATATTGAAGAGGTGTACAAAACCGTTGTTGTCGTGAAGACGAATCCGATGTCCGGCAAGCCTTATATTATCCTGGTGCCGAAGGAGGAACAGTGCCGACGACAAGGCTGATTTTAGTTAGGCATGGCCGCACCGATTGGAGCGACCAAAAACGCTACTGCGGGTGGAGCGATGTCCCTTTGAATGACCGCGGGCGGGATCAGGTTGGGGAACTGGGAAAAAAGATGCACAGGCATGCCGTCCATAAGATTTATTCAAGCACTATGAAGCGGGCGGTGCAATCCGCCGGCATTGTTTTCGCGGGGCGGCTTGTGGAACTGGTCGAGGAATTGCGCGAGATGAGTTTTGGCCTTTGGGACGGGTTAACGCATCAAGAGATCATGGCCCAAGACCCCCAGGCATACAGCCAATGGCTTGAGAACCCTCTTCAGATAACACCCTCCGGAGGGGAAGGATTGGCTGATTTGGCCCAGAGGGTGCGAAAGGGACTGCATAAGATCCTTGAGCAGAATCATGGTGAAACCGTAGCGCTTTTTACGCATGGCGGCCCTATCAAGATCATTTTGTGCGATGTCCTGGAATGGGAGTTGGAGAATATTTGGAATGTCCAATATGATTGGGCGCAGGCGTGTGTGATTGATTTTGTGGACGGGAAAGGGACCCTCTGTCCTGAAGTAATGGAAGGGTGAGTTATGGGAAAACTGACATTGATTGTCGGCGGGGCGAGAAGCGGGAAGAGTTCTTATGCCCTGGGACTTGTAGAAAAAAGTTCTCACGTGGCTCTCATTGCCACCTGCGCGTATTCGGATTCCGATCTAGAGATGGTCAAGCGTATTGAACTTCATAAAAAGAAAAGGCCTTCGCATTGGAAAGTCTTTGAAGAATCAAAAAATGTCGCTTCCTTGTTAAAAGAAATAGGTTCCCAATTTGATGTTATCCTCGTCGATTGCCTGACACTTTTTATATCGCAGATGCTGGTCGAAACAATCGAAGAGGGTGTTATAGAAAATCAGGCTCAGGAAATGATCCATGCGGTTAAAAAGATCAAGGGCGGGGTGATTGTTGTGTCTAATGAAGTTGGGCTGGGTGTTGTGCCGGAGTACCCTTTAGGCCGGCAATTCAGGGATTTATCCGGAAGAATAAATCAGTTGATGGCGCGCGAGGCCGATGAGGTATTTTTTATGGTTTCGGGTTTACCGCTCAAGGTCAAATAGGAGGCGATATGCGCAAGATAGAAGAGGCAATCAAAAAGATCCGTGGAATCGACAAGGATTTGTTGAAGGAGGCCCAGGCGAGATTGGATGGTCTGACCAAGCCGCCGGGAAGTCTGGGGCGGCTGGAAGAATTGGCCCAAAGGGTCGTGGCGATCACGCGCGATAAAAATCCAAGGATCCAAAATAAGGTTATCTTTACCCTGGCCGGCGACCATGGCGTCGTCGAGGAAGGGGTCAGCGCCTATCCCCAAGAGGTGACCGCGCAGATGGTTTATAACTTTTTAAAGGGCGGGGCGGGGATTAATGTTTTGGCACGGCATGTCGGCGCCCGGGTCGTTGTCGCCGATGTCGGGGTGGCTTCGGATTTAGAAAAACATCAGGCCTTAATCGTCCGCAAGATCGGTTACGGAACGCGGAATATGGTTAAAGGGCCCGCGATGACGAAAGAGGAGGCGGTCCGCTCGATGGAAACGGGGATGGAAATTTTTGAATCGGAATTTACGAAGGGGATCGATATTATCGGCACAGGGGAGATGGGCATCGGCAATACGACGCCGAGCAGCGCCATTGCGGCCGCTTTTACGGGTTACGGGGTTGAAAAAGTTACTGGCAGAGGAACCGGTGTCAATGACGAAGCATTGAATAATAAAATTGCGGTCATCCAGAAGGCTTTGAAGGCGAACAAGCCTGATGCTCAAGATGCCCTGGATGTTCTCGCCAAGGTCGGCGGGTTTGAAATTGGCGGGTTAGCCGGGATCATCATTGCCGCCGCGGCGCGGAATATCCCGGTTGTTATTGATGGGTTTATTTCCGGGGCCGCCGCGCTTATCGCTTACCACTTGGAGCCGAAAATTAAGGATTACCTTATCGCGTCGCATTGCTCGGTCGAATGCGGGCATAAGGTTGTTTTGGACCATATCGGGCTTAAGCCGCTTTTGGATTTGAATTTGCGCTTAGGCGAAGGGACAGGCGCGGCGTTAGGCATCAACTTGGTCGAAGCCGCAGTCAAGATCATGACGCAGATGGCGACCTTTAAGGACGCGGAGGTCTCGGAAGGAATATCGCAAGAGGTGCAGGCGTGACGGGTTTCCTTTTAGCGCTGCAATTTTTGACCATAGCTCCCGTTAAGATTTCGGGGACGGTGGAGAGTTCCAGGTTCGGCGGATCTGTCGCGTATTTCCCTGTTGTGGGATTTTTTTTAGGCTGTCTTTTAATTTGTGCGGATGGACTGTTGTCCGCTTTTTTTTTGAATCAGCTTCTTGTGAACGTTGTTTTGGTGATCTTGCTCATGATCCTTACCGGCGGCCTGCACATCGACGGGTTGGCGGATACTTTTGACGCCCTTTTAAGCGGGAAAAAGAGGGAGGAGATGTTGGAGATCATGCGCGACAGCCGTATCGGGGCCATGGGGGTTGTCGCTATTGTGAGCGTTGTTCTATTGAAACTCGCCCTTTTGTCTTCTTTAGGGTCGGATGGGAAAGGGCCTTCGTTGATCTTAATGTGTGTCCTTGGGCGGTATTCCTTTGCGTGGAACCTAAAGTTTTTTCCGTACGCCCGGGAAGAGGGAAAGGCCAAAATCTTTTTTGAAGGGATGAATAATAAGATATTTTTTATGGCGACGCTGATAAGCCTTATTTTTTCGGTTGCCTTTGGCGGGGCGCGGGGAGCCGTCATCTTTTTGATGACGGCCGCTTTTGTTGTTGTGGCCGGGAGGTTTATCGCCGGAAAGATAGGCGGGATGACCGGCGATACCTTAGGGGCTGTCGGGGAGTTGACAGAGGTGTTTACGCTATTCGCGATTTTGATTTTAAGTAGGGTTTGAGGTCTCCCAATGGAAAAAGTCATTATGTCCTGGAGTGGCGGCAAAGACAGTGCCATGGGTCTATGACGCGATATTGAGATCAGGCAGGGGAGGGCCA
>CAYIQK010000011.1:0-1063 GCA_964365515.1 uncultured Planctomycetales bacterium
TGAGCGGTTATACGGCGAAAGTCGCCGGTACCGAACTGGGCGTTCAAGAACCCAAGGCAACGTTTTCGGCCTGTTTCGGACAGGCTTTTTTGCTTTTACACCCGATTCAATATGCCCATATTCTCGGACAGAAGATGGAACAGCACGGTTCCACGGCTTACCTCGTCAATACCGGATGGTATGGCGGGAAATATGGTGTGGGGGAACGCCTCTCGCTGAAAATCACGCGAAGGATCATTGACGCTATCCTTGATGGTACAGTTGAGGAAGCGGAGTGCGCAACGATACCGGTATTCAATATCCGAATTCCGCATTCGATCCGTGGGATTGATTCCGCGGCCTTGAATCCCCGTCATGCCTGGAAGGATCAGAACGACTATGACAGGACGGCCCAACAATTGGCAGGGATGTTCATCGCGAATTTCCAGAGATTTGCGGATACATCCCAAGGCCGCAGACTTGTGGCCGCCGGCCCGCAGTTGAAGGTGTGAGGTCGGTTATCTAAGGGGGCAGACCTGATGGCTCATTGCATGCTTAAATCACCGAGATTCAGAATATTCGCCGGGATCATCATCGCCGGTGTTGTGTTCGTCTTGGGGGTTAGATTTTTTCTCGCATCGTCCTATGCCGGGTTTCGCGCCGGCACTCCCATGAAGGTGAAAGGCGTCAAGAAAGCCGCAGTTCATATCACCGAGTTCATCGACTTTGAATGTCCGGCGTGTGCTTTGGGTTCCGTGTATTTGAAAAAGCTCATGGCCGAACACCCCCAGGCCATCCGTTTGGAACTCAAATATTTCCCGCTTCCAATGCATAAGTATGGTTTTTTAGGCGCCCGTTATTCTGAATGCGCCGGCCGGCAGGGGAAGTTTTGGCCGTTTCATGATCTTCTCATTGAACGCCAGGCCAATTGGAAAAGACTCGATGACGCAAAACCCGCCTTTGAAGTCATGGCCCAGGAGATCGGCCTCCGTCCGGAAACTTTGCGTCAATGCCTCGCGGATGATTCCGTCGACACTCTGATCCGCAAGGACAAGACGGAAGGGGATGCCTTGGGGGTGAAGAG
>CAYIQK010000011.1:1163-3374 GCA_964365515.1 uncultured Planctomycetales bacterium
TTTGGGCTCAAATGGGCATTGCGGGCTGTATCCATTTTATTGTTGGTTTTTCTGGTGACTGTCGGGCAGGCCATGATCCGCCGTTTGCCGTTGGAGGAATGCGGCTGCTTTGGAGATATGATTTCCTTCCCACTGCCGGTCGTTTTGATGATGGATACGGTGCTTCTGCTTCTTGTCAGATGGATGTCTCGTCGAATCGCCGATGCGTCTGTCTTTGGTCTGGATCGACACCTTCAAAAACATGAGAGACAATGAAAAACGCCTGGATTTTATTTCTTGTATGGATAGCCGTGGGTGTCCCGTCTATGGCCCGAGGTGATCAAGAAATCAAGAAGCCGAATGTCAGCGGCCAGTTCTATACGGCCGATCCGGGACGTCTGTCATCGGAGATCGACGACTACATCCGGCGCGCCGGCGTACACCCCTTGGCGAAGCGTGTCGAGATTGTGATTGTTCCGCATGCCGGTTATATGTATTCGGGATGGGTGGCCGCCTATGGCTTCAAAGCCGCCGCAGGGAATCCGTATCAAACGATCGTTATTCTTGCCCCGAGCCATTATTCCGGATTTGACGGCATCGCGGTGTGGGGGGGAGAAGGGGGATTTCAGACGCCGCTGGGTGTCGCTTCCGTCGATCATGAGTTTGCTAAAAAACTCATGGCCGAAGATGAAAAATTTTATTTTGCCAGGCAGGCGTTTGAACAGGAGCATTCCTTGGAGGTCGAGATTCCCTTTCTGCAAAAGGTTTTCAAGGACTTCAAGATTGTCCCTGTCATTATGGGGCAGCCGAGCTACCAGATGTTGGAGCGGTTTGCCGCCAGCCTCAATAAGATTATAGGGGATCGACGGGATGTCTTGATTGTGGTCAGCACGGATCTGTCGCATTATCACAATGACGCCAAGGCCAGGGAGATGGATCGTCTGACCATCAACACCGTCAAGGAGTTAAACGCAGAAGGAATCTGGCGGGGATGTCAGTTGCGGACCAGCATGGAGATGTGCGGCTTTGTCCCTGTCACCGCCGCTTTGCTTTATGCCAGAGAGAGGGGCTTGAAGGGGGTCGAAATGCTTCGTTACGCCAACTCGGGCGATGTCACCGGCGATAAAGATAAAGTGGTCGGTTATACATCCATTGTTATCTATGATGGGGAAGCATCGTCATCACCAAGCGAAGATAAGACAGCCGTCGATGAAAAAAGCGTGGCTGGGATAGTCGAAGGGTTGACGGTGCCGCAAAAAAAACGGTTGTTGGAGATTGCCCGCAAGACGATCGAGGGATACGTTCGTGACGGCAAGATTCCCCAATTTGAGGAAACGGATCCGCGCCTGATGAAAGAAGAAGGGGCCTTTGTGACGGTCCATAAGGCCGGTCATCTGCGTGGATGCATCGGCAATATTCTCGGCCGGGGGCCTTTGTATGTGACCGTGCGGGATATGGCTATTTCTTCGGCGACCAAAGATCCGCGTTTTTCCCCGATCACGGCGAAGGACCTGGAGGAAATCGATGTGGAGATTTCGGTGCTCTCAAAACCTCGTGTCATTCAAAACACGGATGAGATCGTTTTGGGCCGGCACGGTGTCATTGTCAGTCAGGGGCCTTTTCGACAGGGTGTTTTTCTTCCCCAGGTGGCCGTTGAGACAGGCTGGACCAAAGAAGAATTTTTGTCGCAGTTATGTGCCCAGAAAGCCGGCCTTGCGCCAGATGCGTGGAAGGACCCCAAGACAAAGATAGAGATCTTCACCGCCGAAGTTTTTTCGGAGAAAGAACTGGAGAAATAGAAATAATTATGATGAGTCGATCCAATAGTCAGATATTCAATATCGCCGTCGGTGCCGTCTTTTTAATCACCTTTTTATTCATTCCTTCCTTCGAAGCCGATAGTGGTCAGACCGGCGATGAGGTGTCAAAGAAGACTGCCAAGACCCATCCTGGGGATGAGGAGGCGGATCTCTTGGCGCAAATGGAGGCCCTCGAGAAAGATGCCAAAAATTATGATCGGGAGGCGATTCGTTTGTTTGAAGATGGCCGGTATCAAGAAGCCCAAAGGATGTGGCAAAAAGCCATTGAGATCATGGAGCAGCCGGGGATGGAGCATCGTGAAAAATCGGTGATTCCCAGCGATGGAGATAGAGAAGAATCTTTTTTGCCTGAGGTGAAAGGCGAGACAGATCTTGATGAAATCGAAGAAAAATACGAATTGGGCGTATCATT
>CAYIQK010000011.1:3474-21003 GCA_964365515.1 uncultured Planctomycetales bacterium
AAGGCGAGACAGATCTTGATGAAATCGAAGAAAAATACGAATTGGGCGTATCATTATTTGAAGGGAAAGAATACTCTGCATCAAAGACGGTGTTCGAGGAGATCAACTCTGTGCATCCTGGATACGAAGACACGGCCAATTATCTGTTGGTTATTGAGGAATTGATGGCAGGGAGTACGGAAGAGGGGCTAGCGACACAGGAGGAAGGTATCGAGGAAAGCGAAGCAGGCCTGCCTACGCTGGAGGCAAAATCTCCAGATGAAGAACAATGGAAAGAAACGCTTGAGGAAAGTCGCGCAGGATTTCAGAGAGAGTTGGAGGAAAAAGTTCGGCCTCTCTATCAGCAGGGGGTTGAACAGTATAAAAACAAGGAGCTGGAGCAGGCCAAGGCCAGTTTTGAAAGGGTTGAAATCATTTGTCCGAAGTATAAGTCAACGGTCCAATATCTCGCCCGTATTGAGGAGTTTCTGCGCAGAGATCAGAAACGCCGCCGGCAGGAGGAACGCCGGGCCGGCGAATTGGCCAAGCGGCGGGAAGAGGAGGATCTGAAAAGGGCTGTTCAAGAAAAGGAAATCCAGCGGCTCAAGGAACTGGAGGCGAAAGCGGAACCTCTTTATCAGCAGGGGATCGAGCAGTACAAATCCAGAGAATTGGAACAGGCCAAATCGAGTTTTGATGCGGTTCAGGTGATTGATCCGGACTATAAATTCACAGCGAGGTATTTGCAGGAACTCGATCAGGATATCCGTGAGGGGGAGCGTCAACGGATCGAACAAGAGCTGAAACTGGAGGCCCTGGCCCGTCAGAAACAGCAGGAGGAATGGAAGCAAACCTTAGAAGAAAGCGAGAGGATGCGCCAGGAGAAATTGGAAGACGAAGCCGAGACCGTCTACCAGAAGGCCTGTGCGTTTTACAGGGAAGGGAATCTTGAAAAAGCGAGATTCTATTTCGGAGAGGTCAAAAAAATCCTGCCTGATTACAAATCAACGGTCAAATATCTTCTGCGCATTGATGAGGACATGGCGAAGGAAAAAGAGCGCCATCTTCAGCAGACACGTTACCAAAATCTCCTGGAATCCCTCAAAGAGCGTCAGCAACAGCAGACCCGGGGCGAGGAGGAAGACCAAGGGTCTCAAAGGAAACTGAAAAGTGAGGCCGAGACGCTTTATCAGCAGGCCAAGGATCATTACAAGAGCAGGGAATTCAAAAAGGCCAAACAATATTTCCGGGAGGTCAGTAAAATCCTTCCGAACTATCAGTCAACAGAGAAATATCTGGCACGGATTGATGAGGATATCAAGAACGAGGAACAGTATCAAAAGGCTCAACAAAAAAGAGAGTACGAACGGCAGATGCAGGAAAAACGACTCTTTGCTCAGAGACAAGGACAGGGACAGGAAGAATCCATGGCCCGCCTTACGAAACGGAAGGAGTTGCAACAAACGCTTGAACGGATCAAGGATGAGCGCCAAAAACGATTAGACAAAAGACTTGGATCCATTTATGAGGAAGCGCAGGGTTATTATCAAGCCCGCCTTCCCGAGATGGCGCAGGAACGATTTGAGGAGATACAGCGAATCTCACAGGGATACAAGTCAACGGAAGAATACCTGGCCCGCATCGGGAGAGATATCGCCAAAGAAGAACAAAAACGCAGGGGAAAAAGTCTCAGGCAAATCCCTGTGATTGAGCCATCCGCCGATGAGGAGACCTCATCTTTATACCGCGAGGCCATTTTGCTGTTTAGACACAAATACTACACGGAAGCGAAGGAAAAATTTGAGATGGTGCGGCAATCGTTCCCGGATTATAAGTCCACGGGAACGTATCTGGAACGTATCACTCAGGAGATGACAAAACAGCAAACGAGACAGCTTAAGAATCAGCATGAGGATCTTCTGCGAAAAGTCCGTGAAGAAAAGTTATCGTGGAAGAATGTCCAGGTTCCCGTCAGCATTACAAGCACAGTCGGCGAAGCCCCTGATGCTCTGACGGCAGGATTATCCGAACAGGACAAGTCATTGATTCAAAAGGCGCAACAGAAACGCCGCACTCAGATCCAGGAAGAAGCCGAGAAGAAATATCATGAAGCATTGGGATTTTATGAATCGGCGGATTTTGTCAGTGCCAAACCGAAGCTGATCGAAGTGGAAGCCCTTTGGCCGGGATATCACCAGACAAGAGATTATTTGAGTCATATTGATGAGGATATTGAACAACAGCGGCAACATGTCCAGGGAGAACCCAGCGCGAAACCGCAGGGCAGGGAAGACATGCAAGGAGATCTTACGGGGCAATTTCAGAGGAAGGCGGAAGAACTCTTTCAACACGCCTTGAGATTTTATGAAGACGGCCAATGGCTGCAGGCAAGACAGAAATTGATGGAGGTTGACCGTCTGGTGCCGGGATACAAGACAACCAAAGACTATCTGGATCAGATCGACCGGAAATTGAGCCAATCCGTCCAACAGAAAAAAATCAAAGTCTTGCCGAAATCTTCCCCGGGTTCGAAGACAGCCAAGACGGCCAAAATGATTCCTGCAGAATTTGTCCATGATGAAGGGATGCGAAAGATTCAGGAACAGTTGACGGAGGTGCGGGAAAAACGTCAGAAAATTCAAGAGGCGAGAACTGCCAAGCTTGTACAGTCGTATGAAGAGGCGGTTGGGTTGTACAACTCGGGGATGCTGCAGGAGGCGAAAGATCTGCTTGCCGAGATCGATCAGGTGCATCCCGGCTATAAAAAAAACCAATATTATCTTAAAAAAATTGACAAGAGGTTAAAGAAAATTCAGGCTGTGTCTATGAAACAGCAAAGAAATCCCGCGGTCTCTCCGGTTGATGTCAGGACCAAGACAGAGGTGATCGCCGAGGCCTTGGATGCCGTGGAGGCCCGCAGATAAATGCGCCATTTTTTGATATTAATTTTTGTTTTGTATTTTTTGCAATGGGGGAATATCGTTGCAGCGCATCCTCCCACAGACGTTGATTTGAGTTATGACCAAGGGACAAAAAACCTTCATGTTGAGGTCAGCCACACGACGCGAAACCTGCAAAACCACTACATCCGTAAGATCGTCATCGATAAAAATGACATACAGATCAAGGACTTTGTCTACCCCAAACAAACCACAGCAACCATGCTCATCCAGGATTTTCCCATTGACGCCGCCAGCGGGGATCTCATCCATATTACAGCCATCTGTCGACCGGCGGGACGTGCGGAAGGAACGCTGGTTATCCCGTGAGTTGAGTTTTTTGACAGATCGCCAATCATATCTAAAAATTTTTCTGCTCATTTTTGCCTTTCTATCTTTGGGTTGGCAGGCAGAAGGGGCGAAAGATTCCTCCGTGGACATCAAAAAACAATATCAAAACCGATTGATCAACGAAAAGAGTCCCTATCTTCTGCAGCATGCGGACAACCCCGTGGACTGGTATCCGTGGGGCAAGGACGCCTTCGAAAAGGCTCAAAAAGAGGATAAGCCGATTTTTCTATCCATCGGATACTCCACATGCCATTGGTGTCATGTGATGGAACACGAATCCTTTGAAAATGAAGAAATCGCTCAGCTGATCAATCATTATTTCGTCGCTGTTAAGGTCGATCGCGAAGAACGTCCCGACATTGATCACGTTTATATGAGCGCGGTGACGGCGATGACGGGACAAGGCGGCTGGCCTTTGACGATTTTTTTGACACCGGAAGGTCAACCATTCTTCGGCGGGACATATTTCCCGCCGCATCCGAAATGGGGCAGTCCCGGGCTGGTGGATGCCCTGCGTTCCATCTATGATCTCTGGCAGAATGACCGCGAGCGAGTGCTTCAATCCAGCGGTTCTTTGGCCGCATTGCTTTCACAGCGGCCGGCACAGACCGAAACGTCCGGCGTTTTGGACAAAGAAGTCTTCTTTGCCGCCTGCCGGAATTTTTCTGATGCCTATGATCCGCAATTCGGCGGATTCGGATCCACTCAAAAATTTCCGTCCGTTTCCAATTTGTGCTTTTTACTGCGCTATGGGAAACGATCCCAGGAAAAAAATGCCGTTGAGATGGTTGAACACACCTTGGAACAGATGTCTAAGGGGGGGATCCGCGATCATATCGGCGGAGGATTTCACCGCTATGCGACCGATCAACAGTGGCGGGTTCCCCATTTCGAAAAAATGCTTTATGATCAGGCCATGTTGGCCAGAATCTATCTGGAGGCCTATCAAGCGACACACAAGGAATCTTACGCGAAGATCGCCCGCGAAATTTTTGATTATGTCCTGCGAAATCTCAAGCAGCCCGCAGGGGGATTTTATTCTTCTGAAGATGCCGACAGCCTCGATCCAGATGAAGAAAAGGGAGCCTCGCAGAATGAGAAGTCTCCGCAGAAGCAAGAGGGGGCATTCTATGTATGGCGCTATGATGAGATCAAAAGAATTTTAGGCGAAGACGATTTGAAAGTTTTCAACTATCATTTCGGCATCCAACCGGAAGGGAATGTTTCAGCCGATCCCCACGGAGAATTCCAAGGCAAAAATATCGTTTATATCGACAGGAGCTTGGAGGAAACGGCTGAATATTTCAAGAAGACTATCCCTGAAGTGGAAGCCCTGATCCGACAATGCCAAGCGAGGCTTTTCGAAGTCAGGGAGAACCGGCCTCGGCCTTTTTTGGATGATAAAATCCTGGTCGATGGTAATGGCCTGATGATTTCCAGCCTGGCTTTTGGTTCACGGGTTCTGCAGGAACCGCGTTACCGGCAAGCGGCACAGGAAGCCGCTGATTTTATTTTTGAACGTCTTGTGGATTCTCAGGGACGATTGCTGCACCGTTACCGTGATGGAGACTCGGCAATTTCAGCGACTCTCGATGATTACGCCTTCTATGTCTACGGATTGTTGGATTTGTATGAGGCCGGTTTTGAGGTCAAATACTTAAAATACGCCCGCGATCTGGCGGAGGATATGGTGGGACGATTTTGGGATGAGAAAGAGGGTGGATTTTATCTGACGGCCAAGGACGCGGAGGAACTTTTGTTCCGGCCCAAAGAGGCGCATGACGGAGCTCTGCCGTCGGGAAACTCCATCGCGGCGCTGGACATGATCCGTTTGTATCATATGACACGGGATCAACGCTGGGAGGATGCGACTGAGAAATTCTTTCAGGCTTTTTCCGGGCCGGTATCCAAAAATCCCAGCGCCTATGCTCAAGTATTGACGGCCTTGGATTTTTTTCGCGGTCCTTCCCAGGAGATTGTGATTGCCGGCCGCGGCGATGATCAGAAACTGAAAAGTATGGTTGAAGCGGTTTACAGGTATTTCATCCCGAACAAGGTGATTCTCTTTGCTCCCGCTGGCGCTGAAGAGAAATCGGAGATCGTGTCGATGGCCCCGTTTCTCCGTGAACAGATTCCTTCAAAAGGGGCTGTGACCGTTTATGTCTGTGAAAATCATATTTGCAAACTGCCGGTGACGGAAATGGACAAATTGCATGAAATCTTGAAGGGGCTTCGATGAAAGCGGTTAGAATGATATTGGTTGTCTTGTTTGTTGTCATCGTGATTCTGGCCGTCGGTCTTTCCGTGTGGATCTCGACGTTTGATATCAATCAGTACAAATCCCGCATTGTTCAGGAACTGAGTTTGCGGATTGGGCGGGAGGTCCGCGTGGGAGGGATTTCGATCGGGTTTTCCATCCGTCAGGGTGTGAGTCTCAACGTGAAGGAAGTTTCGGTGTCCGATGATCCCGTTTTTTCATCGGAGGATGTGCTGGCCGCCGATCAGATTTCTCTGAACGTGGATGTGCCGGCCTATCTGTTCAAGAAGGAAATACTGATTCATTCGGTCCGTATCACCAACGGTTCGTTTGACTTGATCAATCGTGCCAGTGATCCCGCATTGGTCGTTTCTCTCCGGAAAATCAGTTTTCAGAGTACAGATTTGTCGCTGGATAGGCCATTTGGATTCCGTTTGGATTGTTCCCTGTGGGCGGATCAGACGAATATACGTGTCTCGGGAAAAGCCCAGGTGGATCCCGATAACGCTCAAATACGGTTCATGGATGTGAAGCTGGAGACCGATTTGTCTGAGCTCATGATTCGAAACTCGCCTTTTTATGCTGTTCTGCGGGAACAATTGAGAATGGAGGACGCCATCCAGGGGAAGTTATCCGTCGATATCCCTCAGGCAGTCTTTTCTCAGTCCGGGTTATTATCTGTCTCTGTTGACGGGCAGTTATCAAACGGCAAAATTGTCCTTGGAGTCTTAAATGATCCCTTGACCGATATCCATCTGGAATTTCATATGACGGAATCTGATTTGGAGATCAAAGCGATGTCCTTATCGTACGCCCTGGGAAAGATTTCTTTGCGGGGGAAGTTGAGCGATTACATGAAAGAGAGGGAATTTTCCCTTGATGGAGATGCCGAGGATCTCCACCTTTCGGAACTCATTGCGCGTGAGAAGATGCCTGTTTTGGAAGAGGGTCTCAGACCGATTGAATTGGCCGGACGGATTCACGCGAATTTTAGCGCCGAAGGACATGGTCTGGATGTCCAGTCTCTAAGAAACTCCGTTGTGGCAGATGGGATGGTGGCATTGAGGGAAGGATCTGTCAAAAACGTGAATATCTTGCGCCTTGTCCTGGATAAAATCTCTTTCATCCCGGATTTGGTCAAGAGGATTGAAGAGAGTTTACCCCCAGAGGATTTGGATAAACTGAAGAAGAATGAAACCACACTCCGGGATATCGAAGCGGGGATCAAGATTCAGCAAGGAGGGGTATCAGTCGATCATGTGGAGCTCAACGCCGACGGTTTTGTGATCGCGGCCAAGGGCTGGCTGGGTTTTGATCAGAGTCTGGTGCTGGATGTTGATTTTCATGTTTCTCAGGATTTGTCCAGCCATTTGGTCGCGGCTGTCGATGAATTGTCTTATCTCTTGGACGAGGAACAACAGATCAGTATTCCGTTTCGGCCATATCGGGGAAAGTTGAATGATGTCCGGATCTATCCGGATATCGAAAGCTTGAGCAAGAAGATCATTCGGAATAAAGGACAGGAGGAGCTGAGGAAGGTTATTTTTCGGGCGCTAGATTTAGGGGATGGGAATCCACAGCCATTGCCCGACCAGCCGACTCAAAACCAATCGGGGATTCCGTCGCAGAAGGAAGATCCGAATCCGGGGCCGGAGGAGATGATCATTGATGGTATTCTGAATGCCATTTTTAAGGGGGGAGAAGCTTTCTAAAAATTTCTAAAAATTTCGACAAATTTCTTGTTTTTACACCGATTTGTGTGTATAGTATATTCAGATCATGAAAATATCCCTGGAAATAAAAAACAGGAGATAGCACAGGGCAGCCCAACACGGCTGTCCTTTTTTATGTGCGAAAATGAACAGGAACCGAAGAAATGATTAGCCGATCGCCGATGATGATCCATGAGGCACGCCAGAATTTGCGCGTGAAGGAAAATTTGCGTGTCCTCTATGGTGCTGCGGGTGCCGAGAGGATGAGTCAGGGGAGGGTTCGCGATATCAGCGCGTCGGGCATGCGGATGGAAATGCGCTTGCCCTCTTTTCTTGAGGACAAGAGTATTCTCTCCATCAGTTCCGAGGATGGAGGGATGGATTTTATTCCCGGGATCGGACAACTCATCTGGCAGAGGAGGAAACGATTCCGCAAGAATCGATATCTTTGCGGCATCAAATTTATGGATGCCCCTGAAGAGACTACGACCAGGCTGCGTCAGAGGATTCAGGAGCATATCAACCGTTCGATAGCCATCCGCAGAATCCGTAGGGTGACTGGCGCCGTCGTTTTGCTCGCCGTGGCGGCCTTGACCGGATATGCCCTGTGGTTGAGCGGCATGGTCTATCAAGGGATATCCAACTCCAATCAGCAGATGCTTCAGTCGGTGGATCAGCAGGCGGTTTTGACCAGAAATTATCAGGGGCTCTATCAGGAAACCAATCGAAAGCTTCTGGCGACGACGCTGGAATTGAATCAAACAAACGCATTGTATGAGGAGAGCCGGCAGATGCTTCAGGCCGCCTCGGAAGAACTGAGAAGTGTGAAGGCCATTTTGGCTCAGACTGAGACCATGATTGCTTTCGCGCAGAGGGAAAATTTCCAGCTTAAACAGGAGATCAAAGCGGCTTCCCAACTCAAGGACAAAGATGTGCATCTGTCCGACAAGGTCAACGCGCTGAAGGACCAACTGGACGATTTCGTACACAACCGTGTCAAGGATGTTGATGTGGGGAGAACGTGGATTGCTTTCTATCACAGCAGAATCAAAGTTGTCCAATCAGAAATCAGGCAAATCAAGGAGAGGGTCCATAACGCCCGCATTGCCGCCTTACGGCAACGGGATAGGATCAGAACCATGATCGGCAATAACGGTTATTTAACCAAGGACGGACAGATTGTTCAAGTCGATCGGAAGCAGTATGATGCGATGGATCTTAATCTCCCCGCACCTATTCAGATGCCGCAGGCCAACAAAAATGTGAAAGTGAATGTCACAGTATTCCAATGATTCGCAGGGCATAGAAATACGTTCTGCTCCTTCAAATCCTCCGATCGTAGTCTCTTGCCTTAAGACATCTCAACAAAAACATTGATACCGAATGAAACTGACAGTCAAGGTCATTACAAGGGCTCGACGAAATTTGATCAAACAGGACGCTGAGGGGATCAAAGTTTATCTCAATGCGCCGGCCGTTGACGGCAAGGCGAACGAGGCGCTCATCGACGTGTTGGCTGAAAACTATCGTGTCGGTAAACATCAAATTGAGATTATAAAAGGATTGAAATCCAGGCATAAAATTATTAAAATAGAGGGCATTTAGGGGTTATTCGCCGGAAGAGCCGCGGCCACCAATCAGTCCATATGACGGAGGAAAAATGCTCGAAGAACAGATTCAAAAAGATTATGTCCAGTCCATGAAGGACAGGGATGTCCTTCGGTCATCCACGGTCAGTTTTTTAAGAGCACAGCTTAAAAATGTGAGGATCGAAAAACGATCAGATCATCTGGAGGACTCCGATGTGATCGGCGTTATCAAGAAGCAGATCAAACAGAGGCAGGATTCCATTGAACAGTATCAGAAAGGCGGCCGCAACGATTTGGCTGATAAGGAAACGGCTGAAATGGCGATCCTGAAAAATTATTTACCTGAAGAATTATCCGAGCAGGCGTTGCAGCAGTTTGTCGAACAGGCGATCCGCGAAACGGGCGCGCAATCCATGAAGGATATGGGCAATGTGATCAAAGCCGTTGCCGTCAAGGCTCAAGGCCGGGCTGATAACCGTGTCGTTAGCGAATTGGTCAAAAAGGCTTTGGCTGGAAAATGAAAAGAAAAATTTGGCTGTTAATTTTAGCCGCCGTATTGGTCGTTGCCGGCGGCATCTCTTGGTGGGCATCCCGTCATTATGTCGTCCCTATCATGACGTATCATCACGTCAATAATGTTGACCCCAAACGGCAGGATACGGTCAGCCCCGAACGTTTTGATTGGCACATGGCGTATCTTGAGAAACACCATTTTAATGTTCTGCCTTTAAGCACACTTGTCCAGATCATCAATCAGGGCAAACCCCTGCCGCGTAAAAGTGTCGTTATTACTTTTGACGATGGGTATGCGGATAATTATCAGTACGCATTTCCCATTTTGAAAAAATATGGTTTTCCGGCAACAATATTTGTTATTACGGATGTTGTGAATACCGACGGATATTTGACCACGGCGCAGATGAAGGAAATGTCGGCATATGGGATCGACATCGGAAGCCACACCCGAGGGCACCCGTATCTTCCCGAACTATCGTCTGAAGACCAGAAAAATGAGATCCATGAAAGTAAAAGCCGGCTGGAGAAAGAATTGGGTGTTCCTGTCAAATATTTCGCCTATCCCAGCGGCGGTTTCACTGAACAAATCAAGCGATTTGTCAGGGAAGCTGGTTATGCGGGAGCCTGTACGACCAACCGCGGAAGTGATAGGTGGAATCGTGACGTCTTTGAATTGAAGCGCATCCGTTTCAGCGATCAAGATGACCGGATCGACTATCTTTGGATGAAACTTTCCGGGTTCTATAATTTGTTTCGTGCACCCAAGCGACCGTATTGAGTAATGGCAGTACAGGAGATATGAGGTTATGGGCCGTACCGATGTGCCCGGATATTCCCTGGACAAAGAAGGGAATTTTTGGATTGATAATTATAACCTCGCCAAGCCCTTCAGCAATTTCTTCACGGGCATTGCCGGAACGCGGGGCATTCCGATGTGGGTGTTTTACGTCAACCGCGGCCAGGTGATTGCCAGTTTCGGCACCGAATCCAAAGACAAGGCGATCATGGAATTCCAGCCGGCCAACAAGGCTTACCGGTTGACGTCCTTGCAGGGGTTTCGCACCTTCCTTAAAGCCCGCCGCGGTTCGAAAACGGTTTACTGGGAACCATTCCAGAATTATCTTCCCGGTACGGATTTCAGAAAATTCCAGCGCATGTCCATTTCCCCCCATGATCTGACTCTGACTGAAATCAACCTGGACATGGGACTTGAGATCCGCGTGAATTATTTTACGATGCCTGAAGAGCCCTATTCCGCGCTGGTGCGGCGCGTTACGGTCATCAATAAAGGTAAAAAGTCCTGCTCCGTGGAGATGGTCGACGGTCTGCCTTTGATCGTCCCGTATGGGATGAAAGATTGGGTTCTCAAAAATATGTCACGCACGGGGGAGGCCTGGGTTCACGTCGGTAACGTCAGGCAGAAGGCTCCATATTATAATTTGACTGTCGAAATTTCCGATACGCCGCAGGTGACCCATATCCATGAAGGAAACTTTTTCTTCAGTTTTGCTCCGGGAGGCGGGAAGCCCTGTCTGTTAGACCCGGTCGTTGAATCCGCGAGGGTCTTTGGCCCGGCTTTCGACTTTTCGGCCCCGCAACAGTTTATCGCCGGCGATTTCTCCAAAGGTTCCAGACAGCAGACCAGTAATCGTATGCCGTCGGCATTGAGCCATAGCCGGTTCCTCTTGAAGGCCGGGGGAGAAAGGGAAATAGTTTCCTTGTTTGGCTATGTCCCGGACGTCGGTGGGCTTAATCAGATCGTCCGCCAGGTCATGGGTAAAGACGGATTCATCACGCAGAAAGCATCCCGCAATCAGGAAATCATCGACGGGATTAGAAGTTACGCTTTGACGCGGAGCTCTTCGAAGGCCTTTGACCTGTACGCCGGACACACGTTCCTGGACAATATCTTGCGCGGCGGGCTGCCGGTTTCGGTGAAGACGGTGCAGGGACTGCGGGCTTTCAATGTGTACAGCCGCAAACATGGCGACCTGGAGCGCGATTATAATTATTTCGTGGTTTCCCCGACGTTTTATTCACAGGGAAATGGGAACTACCGCGACGTCAACCAGAACCGGCGCAATGACGCGTGGTTCAACGCGGATGTCGGCGACAGCCATGTCGTCAGTTTTTTTAGCCTCATTCAGGCCGACGGGTACAATCCGCTGATCGTCAAGGGGACAGTATTTCATCTGGTGAATACTGAAAAATTGGGAGATCTCCTGGATCTATATGTCCTGCCGCAGAGCCGCGCGGCACTGAAAGAGTTCCTTCACAAAAGTTTTGCTCCGGGCGACCTGTTCCGCTTCATCGACAGCCGGAAGATTAAACTCGCCGTCGAACCCGGTGTATTTCTGGACCGCGTGCTGGAGCTTTGCCAGCGCCAGGAAACGGCCGACCACGGGGAAGGATTTTGGACGGACCACTGGACGTACAACCTGGATTTGATCGAAAGCTATTTGGCCCTGTATCCGGAGGATTTATACGGGGTTCTTCTTGAGCGCAAAGTATTCAGCTTCTATCGTAATACCCATTATGTTTTACCGAGGGCTCAGCGTTATATCTTGACGGACAAGGGGGTGCGCCAGTACCATTCGGTCGCCAAGGAAGTCCATCAGGATAAACCGCTCAAAGGACATTTCCTCCGTGCGGGGCATGGGGAAGGAGATATTTATCATACGACCCTTTTTGTAAAGATCCTCTGCCTTGTTGCCAACAAAATCGCCACACTGGACCCCAGTGGGACAGGCGTCGAGATGGAGGCGGACAAGCCCAGCTGGTACGACGCTTTAAACGGGTTGCCCGGGCTTCTGGGGTCATCGGTTTCGGAAACTTTTGAAATTCAACGAATCTGCCGGTTTCTATTGGAAGCTATTGCTGAACCGGCGCTCAAAGGTGAGGAAATGATCCTGATTTTTGAGGAATTGGCTGATTTTATCGTCGGATTAAAATCGGTCCTCGCGGCGGCAGAAGATCCTCTGGAGTACTGGCTGAAGTCCAATGATGTAAAGGAAGAATACCGGCGCAAGATCATCGACGGCATTGACGGGAAGGAAAAGGGCTGTTCAGTTAATGAAATCAGGGAGTTCCTGGTGCTGGCGTTGGCGCGCGCGGAAAAAGCCGCGGCCTCAGCCAAAGACGCGCAAGGCCGGCTGGCCACGTATTTTTATAACGAGGTGACCGAGCACAAACGCCAATCAGACGGCAAACACGTCTGGCCGATTAAGTTCAGGCGCCACGTCCTGCCGGCATTTTTGGAAGGATATGTCCACGCCTTACGGACTGTCGAAGACGCCGCGGCCGCGCGCAAACTTTATCAGCAGGTGCGGAAAAGTGAACTCTATGACAAAAAGTTGAAGATGTATCGGGTCAACGCGGACTTGTCCAGCGAGAGCGAAGAGATCGGCCGCGCTCGGATTTTTCCTCCCGGCTGGCTGGAAAATGAATCTATCTGGATCCATATGGAATATAAATTTCTTCTGGAGCTTCTGCGGGCGGGATTGTATGAAGAGTTTTTTGAGAATTTCCGGCATGTCTTGATCCCGTTTTTGAATCCTGAACAATACGGCCGCAGTATTTTGGAAAACTCATCATTTTTGGTCAGCAGCGCCCATGAAGACAAATCCCTGCACGGCCAGGGATTTGTGGCCCGCTTATCCGGCAGTACGGCGGAGTTTCTGCACATATGGCTTTATATGAATGCCGGCCGGAATCCGTTTGTGCTCAACGGGCAAAGCGAGCTCGTTTTGAGGTTTTCCCCAATCCTCGCGGGATGGTTATTCACCCAAAAGACTTCCGTGATTGACTTCCGGGATCTGTCCGGGAACTTAAAGAAAATCGAATTGCCGGCCGGCACTTATGCCTTTCATTTCCTCAGTTCGATCCTGGTCGTCTATCATAATCCACGCCGGCGTGACACATATAAAACCAATATCCGCAAGATTCATTTGATGTATCCGGATTCTTCCAAGACTGTGATCCTTTCCTCGCAGGTGATTCCCCCGGCTTACGCGCGCGACGTTCGAGACAAGAAAGTGGAGCGCATTGATGTCCATTTCGCATAAAATCATTTCGGTGTTTTTATAAGACAAGGGAGGTAAAAATATGACTGTCTCAGAAATCACAGCCATCAACGAGAAGGTGAAAAAAGAGAGCGGTTTCATCGAAGCCGTTTTGTTGGAGATCCAAAAGGTGATCGTCGGACAGAAATATCTGCTGGAACGCCTGCTTGTGGGGTTATTGGCCAATGGGCATATCCTCTTGGAAGGGGTGCCGGGATTGGCCAAAACAACAGCAGTCAAGACGATAGCCGCCACGATCAAGGCCAAGTTTCAGAGAATGCAGTTCACTCCCGACATGCTGCCTGCGGATTTGACCGGGACGCTCATTTACGACCAACGGACCAGCGAGTTCAAGGTCAGGAAAGGCCCTGTCTTTGCCAATATCATCCTGGCGGATGAGATCAACCGGGCCCCGGCGAAGGTCCAGAGCGCTCTTTTGGAGGCGATGCAGGAAAGGCAGGTCACCATCGGCGAGCAGACTTTCAAATTGGATGAACCTTTTCTGGTGTTAGCCACACAGAACCCTATTGAGCAAGAAGGCACTTACCCGTTGCCGGAGGCACAGGTGGACCGGTTTATGTTGAAGGTTAAGGTCGATTATCCCGACAAAGAGGAAGAGTTGAAGATCCTCAGGCGGATGGCCTACACCAGCAAAATGATCGAGGTCAAGACGGTCATCAGTCCCGAGGAGATCCTCCGGGCCCGTTCGGTGGTCGATGAGGTTTACATCGACGAGAAAATTGAGCACTATATCGTTGACCTTGTCGATGCCACGCGAAATCCCGCGCGCTATCGTCTGGACGCGCTCAAGGGGTTGATCCATTATGGGGCATCCCCCCGGGCCAGCATTTATTTAGTCGTTGCCGCCAAGGCGTACGCGTTTTTACAGGGACGCGGTTATGTCACGCCGCAGGACGTCAAGTCCATCGGCATGGATGTCCTGCGCCACAGGGTGATCATCAGTTATGAAGCCGAGGCTGAGGAGAAGACCTCCGAAGATATCATCCAGACGATCTTCAATGAGATTGAGGTGCCGTAAGTCCTGCTCCGTGTCAGGTTCGTAGTGTGAAATTGGGGAGGGGAAGATATAAGAAGGAAGCGTATAGTTTGATGAGGAGTCGTTATGGCCGGTAACGGGAATGGTGATTTAAATGTAATCGATATCGCAAAAGGGAAAATCCAGACCAGGCCGCTGGATGATAATCCGGCCATTCTCGATGCCCTGCGCAAGATTATTTGAATAAAATATATATTTCATGGAGAATTATTCCTCGTAATTGACATATTATAAGGAATATGGTAATATTATCCTATGAAAATACCCCGGTTCTATCAGGATTTAACTCCCTACCTTAAGCCCAACAATGTCCTGGTCATTTATGGGCCGCGGCAGGTCGGCAAGACCACGCTTATTCAGGATTTTTTGGCGGCCTACCCGGGGCGCTATAAGCTGGATTCAGGAGACAACATCCGGATACAAACTGTTCTTGGGTCGCAGGATTTTGACGCGATTAAAGAATACGCGCAAGGATATTCTTTAATCGTTATCGATGAAGCCCAAAGAATTCCAAATGTCGGCCAGGGATTGAAGATCCTGGTGGACCAGATTCCCGATATTCAAGTGGTCGCGACGGGTTCTTCCTCTTTTGAACTGGCCGGGCAAGTGGGTGAACCCTTGACCGGAAGAAAAACCACGCTGACATTGTATCCGGTATCGCAGCTGGAATTGCGCGGCCTTTATAACACTTATGAATTGAAAAACAACCTGGAGCATCGGCTTGTCTTCGGGGGATATCCTGAAATCACCGCGACAGAATCAAAAAGCGAAAAAATCCGCCTGCTGGAAGAATTGGTGCAATCGTATTTATTCAAGGATATCCTGGAATTGGAACAGGTCAAGAGCTCCAAGACCCTTATGGACCTCTTACGGCTGCTGGCATTCCAGGTGGGCAAGGAAGTCTCGTTGAGCGAACTGGGACAGCAGGTCGGCGTGGACACCAAAACGGCGGCGCGCTATCTGGACCTCTTTGAGAAGGCGTTTGTTGTCTATAACCTGCGCGGCTTCAGCCGCAACCTGCGCTCCGAGATCGTGAGGAAAAGCAAGTATTATTTTTATGACAACGGCATCCGCAACGGCGTGATCGCGAATTTTAACGAGTTGAGACTCCGTAACGACGCTGGAGAATTGTGGGAGAATTTCCTGTTTATGGAACGGCTCAAGAAGCGGTCTTATCAGAATATCTATGCCAACAGTTATTTTTGGCGCACGTGGGAACGCCGGGAAATCGATTTGATTGAAGAGCGGGAGGGAAAATTATTCGCCTTTGAGTTTAAATGGGGCAAAGGCAAGACCAAACCGCCCAAACAGTGGACCGAAGCCTATCCCGAAGCGCTGTTTAATGTCATTGACCGGGAAAATTATCTGGAATTTATCGCGTAGATTTTCCGGGTTCGGCGCGGTTCAGGTTTTAAAGGGTCAGGATATGAAATCTGATAAATTGAAAATTCTTATTGCTGAAGGGGAAGGATTAACGGTCGAATTTAAGGAAAAATACACTCCCAAAATTGACCGGGACATCGTTGCGTTAGCGAACGCCAAGGGCGGGTTTATTGTTCTTGGTGTCAACGATGAGGGAAAAATTGTCGGTGAAAAGCTGACAAATATAATGAAAGCCGAAATTCTTTCGTTAGCCAGAAACTGCGACCCGCATATCACAATCTCAAAGGTTTCTCCGGTTGACAGTGTTGTGGTTATTGAAGTGGCTGAAGGCGATGAGAAACCGTACAGCTGTTCATCGGGTTATTTCCGCAGGCTCGACGCTGTAACGCAGAAGATGTCGCAAAAAGAAGTCCGGACAATGTTCAGGCATACTGTTGATATGACTTTCGAGGACTTGCCGCGGAAAGATTTTACTTTGGCGGATGTATCTCTCGCCAAGGTAAAGACTTTTTTGAGGGAAACAGGCGCGTCGTTTAAAGTCACCAAGGCAAATCTTGCCTCTTTCCTTTCCAGCCTTGGCATTTATAAAGAAGGCATTATAAATAATGCTGGCGCACTGATGTTCGCGGCGGAGGTCAAGAAATTTGTCTTTCATTCGGAAAGCATCCTTGTGGCATTCAAAGGTACGGATAAAGTCCATATCTATGACCGTAAGGATGTATGCGATGACCTGCTTACTCAGCTTACTGAAGCCATGGCATTTCTTAAGAAGCATTTGAATGTGCGTAGTGTCATACGCGAGCTTGACCGGACAGATATTTATGAGATCCCGCTGGACGCTCTTCGCGAAGCCTTGGTAAATGCCCTTATCCACCGTGATTACAGCATGCGCGGCACAAGTATATATGTGAATGTCTTTGACGATCGCGTTGAGATCACTAATCCCGGCGGCCTTCCGGCAGGCATCACCAAAGACAATTTTGGCAAAGAGTCTATTCGGCGCAACCTGATTATCGCTGATCTATTTCACCGCATGGGCAAAGTGGAGCGTATGGGCACCGGCATCGGCCGCATGCGCAATCTCGTCCGCGAGGCCGGCCTTAAACCGCCGGATTTCACGTCCGATACATTTTTTCACGCCGTGTTCCAGCGAAACCCTGAGCATGCCTTAAAATCAGCCGCCGGCAGAGGGGTTGAGAAAAGGTTGGCAGAAGGGTTGGTAGAAGGGTTGGCAGAAAGCCAGCGAAAAATATTGGCACTTGTCGAGAAAACCCCCTCCATTTCCAAACAGGAATTATCCCGGAAAATAAGGATAAGTACGACAGCTATAGATAAAAATATACAGGTGCTAAAAAAAAAGGGATTGCTTGAACGCGTCGGTCCCGACAAGGGCGGGCATTGGATTCTATTAGAGCCAAAGTAATACCGAGGCCTATCCCGAAGCGCTGTTTAAGGTCATTGACCGGGAAAATTATCTGGAATTTATCGCGTAGATTTTCCGGGTTCGGCGCGGCCGCCGTTAAAGAAGAATCAATAG
The DNA here is from genome assembly GCA_964365515.1 of uncultured Planctomycetales bacterium. Classification (GTDB taxonomy): domain Bacteria; phylum Omnitrophota; class Gorgyraeia; order Zapsychrales; family Zapsychraceae; genus CAYIQK01. The sequence continues at coordinate 20,856 of CAYIQK010000011.1, forward strand.
GGGAGAATCATGCCGAGAATATTCGACAACATTGACCAGTCGCTTTTGCCGTCTCTAAAACAAACATTGCAGCTTTCTTCCAAGGCTGATTTCTGCGTTGGGTATTTTAATTTGCGTGGCTGGAAGGCACTTGATCATTTTGTTGAAT
>CAYIQK010000012.1:0-5422 GCA_964365515.1 uncultured Planctomycetales bacterium
CATGACGCGGACAGGGAGAGATTTTTTTTTCTTATTATTAGTCTATAGTCTATGGTCTATAGTCTATAGTCTGACGCCGGCCGAGGCTCAGGTGGTGATCAAGATCCGGGCCATCAATCCGCTTGACGAGGAGGCCGTGGCGCCGATTCATTATCCTCTTCCCGCGCAGGTGAAACCCGGCGATATCATTGCCAAACGGATGAAATTCAACAGTCCACATCTCCCGCAAGACGCCCACGAAGAAGGAGAAAAACGCCGCGTTGAAGAGGCGGATTTTGCCGTCAAGTATGACAAAAGTACAAAGCAATATTATGTGGATCACGAGATCAAACTGGCGCCGCGGGAGATCGTCACTTTGGAAGTGGAAGTCAAGGATGTCTGGGTGATCCCCAATGAACAGCTTGAGGAATTGAAGGCGCAGGTTGAGGCGATGGCGGCAGTTCACGAGCCGCTGGATGAAACCGCGGGAGCTTTGAAGACAGGGATCTTTGATGCCCTCAACCAGATCATTCGAAGTCAGGAGGATGATACTGTCCGGCGGGTGGGTGTCGAGACGCATATCAAGGCCTATGAGAAGAATCAAGAAATGCTGCGGCAGGTGGAGATGGACAAAAAGATGCTGGGGAATCTCTTAAAGCGCGCAAAGGGAAAAAAAGAAGCGGGAAGCAGGAAGATGGAAGAGGGAAGATAAGAGACGAGAGAAGATGGATGACGGACGAGAGAAGAGAAATGATGTGCGAGGCCCTGCAAGAATTCTTGGATTTTTATTAGTCTATAGTCTATGGTCTATGGTCTATGGTCTCACGCAGGTCGAGGCCGGCGTGATGCTCAAGATCTCGGCATCCAACCCGTCGGAATTCAGCGAACAGGAAGTGGCCATCAAGTCTTATCTGCCCAAGGGAATCCAGCCTGAAAATGTCATTGACGCCGGGGGTCTGGAGATCGGATACGACGTCAAACAGGGGCAGTGTTATGTGCAAAAAAAAGTCGTGATCCCCATGAAAACGACGGTTTCGTACAACGTCGAGATCGAGGATATCTGGCTGATTGACAAAGAGATGCTGGAAAAATACCGCGCCTATGCCCTTCAGTTGAGGGATCAGTTGCAGGATTCCGAATATGCCGATGTCTCTGCCAAGCTCACCGAGGGAATCGAACAGAAAATTGAATCCATTCTCGACAAACAGGAGGCCAATCTGATCGAGAAGGCCAAGTCCATCGAGCATATCGGCGCGTATGAATTCAACAAGGAAACATTGGCCGCCGTGAAAGAGGATTTGAGCACTTTGGAGAATATGATCATTGCCCTGATGAAAGCCGGGACGGCGGCCGGCTCCAAGGGGGGGAAACCTGCCGTAGGCGGCAAGCCGTCGGTGAAAGAAAGCGCGCGTAAGCCTTTGGATGACGCGCGGGCGAAGGCGGGGCCTTTGGACACCGAGGAGGGCGCCGAGATCGATGAAACGACATTGCGGATCACGGAGCTGGGAAAGATCAGGGGCGAGGGCTGTCTTTCGCGGGAGGCCTTGCAATACGCCAATGCCCTGGGGATTTCCTTAGAACAGCCGGAAAATGTGGTTTTGAACATTTGGACCGAAAATCCCTCGGACACGGAGGCGCAGACGGTTCCCATCAAGTATTCTCTCGTTGAGGAAGTCAAGGCCAATGATGTGGTGGATGCCGGGGGATTGAAGGTTGGATTTGATTTTGAGCAATCTCGTTATTACATGTTCAAAGATGATGTCCACCTGAATCCGGCCGAGAAAAAAACTTTTGAAGTCACATTGAGAAACAGGTGGGTGATTGACAAATTGCATGTGTTGACGATGAGGGTTCACGTGGAGGATATGATTTCGGCCCTTCAGGGCAAGGAAGGTTTCGAGAAAGCCCGGCAGATACAGGAGGATATCCAGAACGGCATCAACCAGCTTCTGGAGAGAAAAAGCGGATCGGAATTCACCGAAGATTATGTGGTTTCCTTCCGCGAAGATACCCGGAAACTGCGGCAGGCCGAACGTCAGATTGAAGAGATGGAGAGCATTCTGGTGGACTCCGGTGTGGTTCCGGCGATGAACTCGGAAACCAAGGAGAAACTTTGTGAGGAGGCGAGGAAGAAAAAGGCCGTTGCTGAGGCGTCGGGGGCCCAGGGCTCCGAGGTCATGAAGGAATTCAAACTGCTGGCCGGCACGATTTTTTTGGGCAAATCGGCGAGCACCGCGGCCATATGGAAAATCATCTTCGGTATCATCATCTTTTTGGGGATTTTGAGTTCTTCCTTTTATTTCATCCAGGTCAAGGCGCATCAGAGCGCCATGCTCGATCCTTTGACGGGGGTATTCTCCCGCGGGTATATCACCGAGAGATTCAGGGAAGAGTTGAGGATCGCCAAGACAACAGCGGCCAAGTGCTCTCTTTTGGTCATGGACATCGACAAATTCAAATCCATCAACGACGCCTACGGACACGCCGTCGGGGATATCATCCTCAAAGAATTCGTCATCACCATCCGAAAAGGCGTGAGGGCGACCGACCTTGTGGGGCGTTTCGGCGGGGACGAGTTTTTGATCATATTGCCGACGAGCGATAAAGACAGAGCGCGCAAAATCGCCGACGGCATTTCCAACATTGTCGAGAAACACATGATTAAAATCAAGGACCAGACATTCACCATCACAACGAGTATCGGAGTCGCGACGTTTCCCGATGACAGCGGCACGGCGGAGGATATCTTTGTCAAAGCTGACGGGGCGCTGTACCAGATCAAACGAAAAGGCGGAAATGGAGTGGCGGTGGTCTGATGTTCAATGTCGCAATCCTAGACCCGGCGCACGTGATTTTTGATGGGATGGCCAACAGCGTTGTGCTTCCCGGCGATGACGGCGAGTTTGAAGTGCTGGACTTCCACAAGCCCATTGTGAGCTTTTTAAGGCGCGGTGAGATCATCATCGACAATATGGGTTTTCCCATATCGAGGGGCATTGCGCGGTTTTATAAGGATAAACTGATCGCGTTGGTGGAATTATAAATCAGGGTACAGGGTTCAGGGTTCAGAAAATGCGTAATGTCGTCATTCTATTCGTCATGTTTTTCACGATCCTGGGGCCGTCGGTTGTGATCGCGGCCATTGGCTTTGCCTCGATCCGGGCGTTGGGGCGAAACCCCTCCGCCGCGTCCAAAATCCTGCCGGCGATGATCATCTCGCTCGTGTTCGCGGAGGCGGTGGCGATCATAGGGCTTTTGGTGTTGTTTCATATATTCGGGACCCAACCGTAAAAATGGCCATCATCGCGTTCATCATCATCAATCTTGTGACTTTTGTGGCTTTGGCGCTGGTTCTGCGCAAGATCATATTTTCATCCTCTTACGATGAGACTAAGAGACTGCAGCAGCTCAATGTTGAAAATACGAAAAAAGCCCACGAACTGGACGAGAAGATCGAAGACGCGGAAAAGAAGTACAAGGAAAAGATTACGCAGGCGGGGGATGAGATCAGACAATTGAAGGAGAAGGCCAGGGAGGAGGCTCAGCAGATACGGGAGGACACCCTGGCTAAGACCCGGGAGGAGAAGGACCGTCTTATCGGACAGGCATTGAACGCCAAGGAAAAACTGCGCGAGGAGATCGAGGGGGAACTGCTGGAAAAAAGCATAGGGTTCGCCAGGCGGATTCTCGAGGAAATCCTCGGTTCACCTTACCGGCGGTTGGTCTATGACAGTTTGATCGAAGAGATTTTCAATGATTTGAGTCAGATCGATCAGGATACCTTCAAGGATATTGACTGGACATCTCTTGTGCCGCAGGTGAAGACCTCGCATGAAATGAGTTCTGTTCAGCGAGAACGATTGGAACAGATCCTTTTTGAGAAATCCGGGAAAAGAATCGGGATTGTTCCCACGATTGACAAAACGCTCATCACGGGGATCATTGTCCAGATAGGCAGTTTGATGATTGACGGGAGTCTGGCCGCCAAATTCAGAAAGACGGCGGAGAACATTCGGCACGGGGGATAGCGAAGTCGCCACGTCACAATGTCACAAAGTCACCAGTAGTTTTTGCGGGTGACCGGTGACTTGGTGACGTGTGATTACAATGAGGTTTTGTTGATGCAGACAATTCAAATCCAGGAAGTCGGCAGGGTCAAAGAGATCAAAAAAAGCGTCGCCAAGGTCACGGGGCTCGCCCGGTGCATGACCGGGCAGATTCTCGATATCAATGAAAATTCGAAAGGCATTGTCATTGGGTTTATGCGGGGGGAGATTGTTATTTTTCTTTTGGGGAGGATTGAAGATGTCAGGGTCGGCGACAATGTCTACAGTCGTATGGAGCCTTTCAAGATTCCTGTGGGCGAAAGATTCCTGGGGCGGATCGTCAATGCCCTGGCGGAACCGATGGATGGGAAAGGACCTATCCAGGGTTCAGGGTTCAGGGTTCAGGGTTCAGAAAAAGAACTGTCCCCTGACAGATATCCTGTGTTTCGCAAGGCCCCTGGAGTCTTACAGCGCGTGCCCATCACCCGGACATTTGAAACGGGCACCCTCACCATCGATGCCACGATCCCCATCGGCAAGGGACAGCGGGAGCTGATCGTCGGGGACCGCATGACGGGTAAGACAAGCATTTGTTTGGACGCGATGATCAATCAGAGAGGGAAAGAGGTTGTTTGTATTTACTGCTGTATAGGCCGCACCTATACCTCGCTTCAGAGAGTTGTGGAGATCCTCAAAGAGAAAAAGGCCCTGGATTACACGATTGTTGTGGCGGCCCACGCGGCCTCCCCCGGCGGAGAGCAGTATCTGGTTCCTTACACGGCCTGCACGCTGGGCGAATATTTCATGGACCGGGGCAGGGATGTCTTCGTTGTCTTCGATGATCTGACCAAACACGCCTGGGCCTACCGGCAGTTGTCTTTGTTGATGGAGCGTCCGCCGGGGCGTGACGCGTATCCGGGGGATATCTTTTATCTTCATTCCCAGCTCATGGAGCGGGCGGGGCAATACAGTCCTGAATTTGGGGACGGATCCATGACATTTTTCCCGATCGTCGATACCCTGCAGGGTGATGTGACGGGCTATATCCCTTCGAACTTGATTTCCATGACGGACGGACAGATTTATATGAATACAGCCCTGTTCAACGGCGGTTTCAGACCCGCCATCGATCTGGGGCTGTCGGTCTCCAGAATCGGAAATAAGGTGCAGTCGCCGGCGATGAAGGAATTGAGCGGCATGCTGAGATTGGAATATGTCCGCTACAATGAACTTTTGAAGATCACGCGGTTTAAGGCCAGCGTCTCCGAGCAGGTGACCAAGCGTTTGCGCGAAGGCGAGGTTCTCACCCAATTTTTTGCGCAGATGAATAACGAACCCTACACCTTGGAGGAAGAGGTGATCCTGATTTACGCGTTACGGCGGAAAATCCTGACGGT
>CAYIQK010000012.1:5522-7673 GCA_964365515.1 uncultured Planctomycetales bacterium
CTCAATGGGGACATGACGGAGCTGATGGATGTCCTCAAAGGGATCGCCGTGTCGGAGTTCTGGGCTTTGGCCAAGAAACAGGGACGTTTCGCCCGGTTTATGAATGCCTTCAACGGTTTTTTCAATATTCTGGATTTTAGCATGGTTGAACATCCCTACGCCCAAGGGAAAGGAAAATTAGCCATCCTCATGATCACCTCCAATGAGGGATTTATGGGGGGGCTCAATTCGCGCGTGATCACGACGGCCTTAAGCCGCGGAGAAGCCGAAGAGGCGGAATTGATCATCGTCGGGGAACAGGGGGCCACACAGTTGAGGGCCATGAACCGGCGGTTCACGGCTTTCCCCGGCATCGTCAGCGAAGAGCGTTACGAGGCATCCGTTCAATTGAGAGATCATATCGTCAAGGAAACACAAGGCGGCAAATTCGGCCGCTTGAGCGTCTATTATCCCAAACCGGTTTCTTTCATGGTCCAGAAAGTGGAAGAACTCAAAATCCTGCCCTGCACGGAATTGTTTCAGAAAAAAGGTAAGGCGGCGCTTGAAGACGTGCGAGATCTGATCATTGAGTCGTCTTTGTATAACATGATTCAGTATCTGACGGAGACGTGGATCGCGCAAAAGCTCTATGAGGTCTTGGAAGACAGCAAACTGTCTGAGTTCTCCGCTCGGACGGTGCATCTGGAGGAAAGTTTTCAGATTCTGCAGGATCAGGGCAAGAATATACGGTACCGTTATTTGCGCAGTTGGCACGAGCTGATCAACAAGGGGATGCGGGATACGTTTTCCGCCCAGATCCTGCGCCGGAGATCGAAGCGGGAGCAGACACTAGAGTTTGCGAAGGACGAGGGCCTGCCTGACGGCGGGCAGGGATGAGGGGCGAAGCATGGATAAGAAACAGATCAATATGGGCAGGATCATCTCCGTTGAAGGGCCGGTGGTTGATGTCCAGTTTGAACCCGGGGACGCGATGCCCAATGTTTACGAGGCCGTCGAGACAAAAAATTTTGACGGTGAAAAGATCACCCTCGAGGTTGTGGAGCATCTGGAGAACCGTGTGGCGCGCTGCATCGCGCTGGGGTCGACCTTGAATATTCCGTACAATACGGCGGCTGTGCCCTTGGGCGACGTGATCAGGATCCCGACCGGCCCGGAGATGTTTGGCAGGATCGTTAACGTGATGGGGCAGTCCATTGACCGTCAGGGGGAGATCACGACGCTGGAAACGGCCCCCATCCGGCGGAGTATTTCGAATGTCAGGCTGAATCCCGACCATCTCTTGGGCGGCGAGCCGGAGATATTGGAGACGGGCATCAAGGTGTTCGATTTTTTGTTCCCTTTGGTCAAGGGCAGTAAAACCGGTATTTTAGGCGGTGCCGCGCTGGGAAAAAGTATTCTGATCTTGGAGATGATCCACAATGTGGTTCAGAAACATAAAGGGGTCTGCGTTTTTACCGGGGCGGGCGAACGTATCCGTGAGGGAAACGAACTGTATTATGAACTGAAAAAACAGAACATCGCCGACCGGGTGATGATGGCTTTCGGCCAGATGGATGAGCCGCCGGGAGCCAGATTCGAGATTGCCATGACGGGGGTGACTTTGGCCGAGTATCTTCAAGAGCAGAACAAAGACGTCTTGTTTTTCATTGATAACGTGTATCGTTTCGTTCAGGCCGGCGCGGAGATCTCCACCCTTTTGGGACGCGTTCCCTCGGAGACGGGTTACCAGCCGACCCTGGCCTCCGAGGTGGGTGATTTTCAAGAGCGCATTCGTTCCAGGGAAAGCGGCTCGATCACGGCGATGGAGGCCTTGTACGTGCCTGCTGACGACCTGACAGACCCCGCGGTCGTGACCATCTTCAGCTATTTGGATGCCATTGTGGTTTTGTCGCGCGAAAGAATTCAGCTGGGGCTTTATCCGGCGGTGGATCCGTTGATGTCTTCGACAAGCAATTTGGACAGGGCCATCGTCGGCCGGGAGCACTTTGACACGGCCCAGGAGTGCCTGAAAATTTTCACGAAGTACGAAGAATTGAGGAGGATCGTGGCCATCATCGGCGTGGAGGAGTTGTCGAAGGCGGATCGTGTTTTGTATGAACGGGCGCGGAAACTGCAGAATTTCTTGACCCAGCCGTTTTTCACCGCTGAAAT
>CAYIQK010000012.1:7773-11509 GCA_964365515.1 uncultured Planctomycetales bacterium
TTGGATCATGCCCTGGGGGAGCATCAGAAGACCAAGGAATTCTTGGGCCAGACATTGATCCGTCTGGGTCTTGTCACCGAGGAAAAATTGCTCAAGGTCCTCGCGGAACAGCAGGGCGTGGCCTTTCTGAATTTGAAGACAATTGAGATTGACGAGGATGTCACCAAAAAAGTTCCCGCCAAGTTCGCCTGGCATTATAAAATCATGCCGATCATCTTGAAAGGCAATGTCCTGACGGTGGCGACCTCCAACCCCTTCGACATGTGGCCGATCGATGATTTGGAGGCGAACTTAGGTTACAGGGTCCAGACGGCTTTGGCATTATCGTCGGACATTGTCGAGGCCATCCGCAAATATTACGGCGTGGGGGCCGATACCATTGAGCGTATTTTAGCAGAGACCCCCCAGGAGCACAGGCCGACGCAGGTTACGGACAAGGAACACGTGGAGGATTTGGAGAAGAGTCCCGATGACGCCTCGGTCGTGAGGCTTGTCAATCAGATCCTCCAGCAGGCGATCCGTGACCGGGCGACGGATATCCATTTTGAACATTTTCGCCAGGATCTCCTCCTGCGCTATCGCATCGACGGGATTCTTTATGACGCGCAGGTGTCCGAGAACATGCGCTATCTTTATCCGGCGATCATCTCCCGCATCAAGGTCATGGCGAATCTTGATATTGTCGAACGCAGGATCCCGCAGGACGGCCGGGCCAAGGTGAAGATCGTGGACGAGGAGTATGAACTGCGCGTTTCCGTTATTCCCACACTCCACGGAGAGAACATCGTCATCCGCATTTTACCGATGTTGATGCTTTTCAATATGGCGGATCTGGGGATGCAGGAACAAGATCTCAAGATTTTGCAGGGTGTCCTCGAGAAACCGCATGGGATCATTTTTGTCACGGGGCCGACGGGAAGCGGAAAGACAACGACCCTTTACACGTGTTTGAGCAAGCTCAATACCCGCGAGAGAAAGATCATCACCATTGAGGATCCGGTTGAGTATGAACTCAGAGGGGTTTCGCAGATCCAGGTCAACCCCAAGATTGATCTGACTTTTGCCCTTGCCTTGCGAAGTATCCTGCGCCATGACCCCGATGTGATCATGGTCGGGGAGGTGCGGGATTTTGAGACAGCCAGCGTCACCATTCAGACGGCCCTGACGGGGCATTTGGTTTTTTCGACGCTTCACACCAATGATTCCGCCGGCGGGGTGACGCGTTTGATTGACATGGGGATAGACCCTTTTCTCATCACTTCGTCGGTGGAGATGTTTATCGCCCAGCGGCTGGTGCGCAAAATTTGTCTCAAGTGCAAACAGGAGCTGAAGATCGACAAATCAGAGATCGCCGGTCTCCCCAAGGGCCTGGGGACCGACAAATCCGTCTTCCGCGGCAGCGGATGCGATGCCTGCAACAAGACAGGATACTTAGGCAGGACGGGGATTTATGAATTGCTGGCCATGAACGCAACGATCCGGAAGATGGTTTTGCAGAAGGTTTCTTCCGACCAGATCGAGGCCGCGGCCGTCGAGATGGGGATGAGACCCATGGCCCACGACGGCTGGGAGAAGGTCTTTGCCGGGATCACAACACCCGAGGAAGTGCACCGGGTCACGCAGATCGTGGGATAGGGTTGAGGGGTCAGGAATGCCTACTTTTGTTTATAGGGCCCAAAAAGGGCCGGAAAATTTGGAAACGGGTGAGATCACCGCCGAAAATCAGGACCACGCCGTTACAAAGCTGGAGGGGATGGGGTTGACTCCCATCACGGTGGTTGAAAAAGGCGGGGAAAAGGCCGCGGATGTCAGACCCAAGACTGAAGCCGGCCCGCCCGCCGGCAGTGACCAAAGACCAAAGGTTCAAGAGAATCTTCAGTCTTCGGCATTGAGCTTTTCGTCTGTCCATGTGAGGACCAAAGACGTTGATACCTTCACATGGCAGTTGGCCAGCCTCATGAAAGCCAGTGTGCCCATGCTGCGGGCTTTGTCTTTGATTTCCCAGCAGACCGAAAACAAGGCGCTGAAGTCCGTTGTTGACGATCTGCATCATCAGGTCCAAGACGGCAAGATGCTTTCACAGGGGATGCGCCAATATCCAAAACTTTTTAACAATCTGTACTTGAACATGATCAGATCCGGCGAACAGGGCGGCGTCCTCCATGAGGTGTTGTACAGGATTGCCGAATACCGCGAGAGGGAGCAGGTCATCGCGCGCAAGATCCAGGCCGCCTTGGCCTATCCGGGGGTGATGATGGTCGTCGGCATCGGGACGGTGTTTGTCATGCTGACGGTCTTCATGCCGAAATTCATCAGTATTTTCGAGAGCATGAAAAAGGTCCTTCCCGTGCCGACAAGGATACTCATCGCCGCCAGCAATTTCATGTCGCGGAATTGGTCCGGCATCCTCATCGCGCTGGCCTTTCTGTCCGTGATTTTCGGCAGGGCCCAGCCCTCCAGTAAAAAGAAATTTTTGTTTGATCTCGTCAAACTGCACATCCCTTTCATCAATAAATTCGTGCGCAACGCGGAGATCGCCAAATTCGCGCGGACGCTGGGACTGCTTTTGAAAAACGGGCTTTCCATTCACGAAGCCCTGAATTTAGCCACGGACACCTTGGACAATGACGCCTTGCGAAGACAACTCAAAGAAGCCGGCCGTGAGATTGTTCAGCAGGGGTCGACCCTTTCCTCGAGTCTGGCCAAGGTGAGGATTTTTCCAAGCTTCGCGGTCAATATGATCGCCGTCGGGGAGGAAGGGGGGAAGCTGGAAGAATCCTTGAGCGGGATCGCCGGCGTTTATGAAAAGGAAGTGGAACAATCCATCAATGTGATGACATCGCTTTTGGAGCCGATCCTGATCCTCGTGATCGGCGGGATCGTCGGATTCATCGTCTTTGCAATGCTCTTGCCCATCTTTGACATCGGAACAACGGCGAGATGACAGACCAGAGACTATCGACCATCGACCATCGACCATTGACCATTGACAATAGACTAAAGATTAAAAATAAGGGAGGATTGAGATGAAGAATAATAGGTGCTATCCAAAGTTAGATCATCGATATCTTAGAGGCAAACAAAATTTCCATAAGGTCTATAGTCTATGGTCTATGGTCTATGGTCTAAAAAAAGGCTTCACCCTCGTCGAGCTTATGATCGTCGTTATCATCATCGCGGCCTTGGCCGCCATGGTGGTCCCGCGGCTGGGATCACGATCCGAACAGGCCAAGGTGGCTGTCGCGCAGGCGGATATCAACTCCAATATCGGACTGGCCTTGAAATTGTATAAGCTGGATAACGGCCGTTATCCGACGACCGCTCAGGGCTTGAAGGCGCTTCTCTCGAAACCCTCGGCAAGTCCAGCGCCGGCGTATTGGAACGGACCGTATTTGGAGAAAGAATCCATGGATCCCTGGAAAAGTCCTTATCAATACAAATCACCCGGGAGTCACAATTCCGATGGGTACGATTTGTATTCTTTGGGGCTGGATGGGGTCGAGGGGAATGAAGATGACGTTAATAACTGGTAATTATCAGGGGTCAAAAGGTGTGACATTAGTTGAAGTCCTTCTTGCCGTAGTTATCCTGTCTGTTGGCATCGCCGGGGTGCTTCAGGCCTATGCGTCCGCCGTCAAAACCTTGGAAATCAATCAGGAAAATATAGATGCCGTTAATTTGCTGCGAGCGAAGATGGCTGAGATCGAGCAGTCCTCCATCGAGGAGCAAGGCGTAT
>CAYIQK010000012.1:11609-15395 GCA_964365515.1 uncultured Planctomycetales bacterium
CTGCGAGCGAAGATGGCTGAGATCGAGCAGTCCTCCATCGAGGAGCAAGGCGTATCGGCAGGTTCAGCCGGCGGGAGTGGTGAAGGCGCCTTTGAAGGATATCGGTGGGAATCGCAGATCCAGCCAACGGTTTTTAAACCCCTCCACGAAATTCATCTCGCCGTTTCTCGTCAAGACGGGACCCGGTCATTTTCGTTTGTGACGTATGAGGACAATAAAGACTATGAACCTTCAGAGTAGGGTTCGGGGGTTTACTCTCGTTGAACTTCTGATCGCCGCCTCCATTATCGGGATGATCTCAATAGCCATCCTTTCCAGTTTTGGCATAGGCTTTCAAACATTCGAGCGTGTTCAGGCCTTCGGCGGCCCTCAGACGGATATCCTTTTTTCCTTCGAGGAGATGGAGCGCGATCTGCGCAATACGTTTCTTCTCTCGGGGATCCCTTTTACGGGCAATTCGCGAAGCATGACTTTCGCCGCGCTTTTCTCCCAATGGGATGAGGAGAAAGAGGAAGAAACCGTTGTTTTAGGGAAGAAGTCCTATTCTTTGGACAGCGCCCCAAAGGCCTTAGTCAGAAAACAACAGGAGTATGCCGATGCCGTCGGGGAATCCACCGGTACGGAACAAGGGGCGGAAGTTTTGGCTTTGGTTGAGGACATCCAGTTCAGTTATTATTACTATCGCAAGGAACTTCAGGCGGACCAGGAGAAGATTGAATTCGGCTGGAAGGATTCGTGGAGTCCAGAAGATGGTCTTCCTAAGGGTGTTAAGATCGAGGTGACGTTCAAAAATGGGGAAGAGGACGTGCATCTGGCCAGGACCGTGTTCATTCCCATCGGCGGTTCGACGGTGATGGAAGAAGGACAGGAACAGGGCGAAGGCGGGTAATTCTGGGAAGGGGATGGGGATGGTTAGCCGCAGGGGCAGTATTTTGATCGGCGTTTTGTGGTCGTTGTTTTTCTTGAGCGCTCTGGCGGCGGCCATTTATGCCCGCGTCGCTCCTCAGATCGATTTTGTGGCGAAATGGAAGGATCGCTCCCGGCTGTATCATTTGGCGAGGGCCGGGGTGAAGAGGGCGATGATTGAACTCGACAAAGACGAGACTCAAGATTTTGACGGCCTCAGCGATACGTGGGCGAATAACGAGGAGGCGTTCAAAGAGGCGGCCTTAGGGGAAGACGGATTCTTCAGCGTCAGATACGATGTTTCCGATGATGATCAGGAGCCGCAAGAAAGATACGGTCTCACGGATGAGGAGCGGAAGATCAATCCCAACAGGGCCTCGGACGCGGTGTTGAAACATTTTTTCGAAATCGCAGGAGAAACGACGTCCCAGCAGGCGGGAGATATCACGGATTCGATTTTGGACTGGGTGGACGCGGATGACGAACCCCGCGTCAACGGGGCGGAGAAAGGTTATTATGAGGCGCTCGAGAAAGGATACCCTTGCAAGAATAAAGAATTCGAGATGCTGGAGGAACTGCTTCTGGTGAAGGGGATGACGCGCGGGATTTTTGACAAGGTGAAACCGGACATGAGCGTGCACACCGACGGGACGGTGAATATCAATACGGCCGGCGGGCTTGTCTTACAGGGGTTGGGGATGAGTGAAAGTTTGGCGGAGAAAATTATCCATTTTCGCGAAGGCAATGACGGCGAGGAGGCGACTGAAGACGACAACGTCTTCGACTCAACCCAAAACATCGCCGGGGCGTTGACCGCCTCAGAGAGTTTGTCGCCGGAGGAGATCGAACAGTTCAACGGCGTTGCCGGTTCCGGCATTTTGTCCGTGCGTTCACAACATTTCCGCGGGGAATCCGTCGGTGGTCTCAAAGATCAACAGACGCGCCGGCGGATTATTTTTGTCGCTGACCGGCAGAAACAGATCAAATTTTGGAGAGAAGATTAGGATGACGAATGCGCCGCTCTACCAACTGTCCAAAAAGCCGGTTGTCATCGTGGAGATCGGCAACGACTGGCTGAAGGTCGTCGAGGGCCATCCCGCTTCCAAAGAAGGGGTGATCAGCAAGGTCAGCTTCAAAAAACTTGTTGAGATCAAAGAGCCGGTGACGGATGCCCTGGCAAGGATTTTCCGGGAGCTGAAGCTGAGCAAGCAGGGGGTGATTGCCTGCATTCCCCGCCATTTGGTGACCGTCCGCATCCTGGAATTCCCCTCCACCAATCCCAAGGACATCCGTGACATGGTTTCTCTGCAGGTCGGGAAACAAACACCGTATTCCAGGGAAGAAATCCTTTTCACCTACAAGACGGTGAGCGTTGCCAAAGAAGGATACACCAAAATCATGCTCGTGATCGCCAGATGCAATCTGGTCAACGCCAGGGTGGATGTCCTTCAGAAGGCCGGCATCGAAGTGGATCACGTGGCGATGAGTTCGGAAGGCCTTTTCAATTGGTTCGCCGCGGCTTATCTTCCCGAAGCCAGCCCCGTCAAAAACAAGATTTATGATGATGTCAAGGCAGAGAATCAGGCCATCATCTTCATCGACGTCGATTCGAATTATTCCGACCTCCTCGTGATCCGTAATGATAAGCTGGTTTACACAAGAAACTTCCTGATCGGCGCCAATCATCTCCTGGAGGAAGGAGACAAATGGCGGGAAAAATTCGCCGACGAAACCATTCATTCCATGGGGCTTTATCAGAATGAGGAACGGGACGCGCGGATTGTTAAGATATTCTTGGGCGGGGCGGCTAAGCACAACGCCGGTTTGGACGTCTCTTTGAAGACGAGGGTGGATTTGGCCGTCGAGATGACGGAACCCTTGAAGAACGTCCGCACTCAAAAGTGGGTGAACTTCAGCGAGGTGCGAGATTGCAAGTTCATCTCTTCCTGCGCCTTGATCGGTATGGCTTTGAATCCTGAGATGCTGGAGTTGGATCTGACCTCCAGCGAATTGCGCATCAAAAAACAGATGGAGGAGAGGCGAACGAAGATCACAACGACCGGCATCCTGGCTCTCTCCATCGTGACGATGATGTCCATTTTATTTTTCACTGGTTATTACAACAAAAATGCTTATCTGTCTCAATTGAAACGCGCGACGGCCAAAATCAGCAAAGACGCCGAGGGAGTCGAAAGGATGCGTCTGTGCATAGACTTGGTGGAAAAACGTTTGAACACTCAAAGGTGTTCTCTCAATATCCTCAATGAGATCGCGAAGCTGACGCCCAAGGAGATTTATTTCACCAGCATAGACATCGACGAGAAGAAACAGGCCGTCTTGCAGGGACGCGCCGCGGCCATGTCGAATGTATTTGAATTCGTAACGACGCTGGAGAATTCTCCATTTTTTGAGAATGTGAAAACGACTTACACAACAACGAAGAAAGACAAAGACACCGAATACGCCAAATTTGAGATCATCTGTATGAATGAGGGGGCGGGGGAGGGATACACTGATGTTTTGGGACAAACTTTCTAAAAAGGAACGGATAGGTTTGAGCATGGCCTTCATCTTTCTGGCCGTTGCTTTCTTGGACCGGTTGATGATCGCGCCCATCCGAAACAGATCCCATCGGTTGAGCCAGGAAATTCGGACCAGCGAAAAGCAGCTGGGAAGCGATCTGCGGAATTTGAACCAGAAAGAATTTATCACGCAGGAATACGAAAAGAATTTATCGTATATCAAACGCAGCGGTTCCGATGAAGAAGAGGTCGCCAAGATCTTGGGGGAGATCGAGTCGCTGGCACGGAAATCTTCCGTTTATCTGGTGGACATGAAACCCCGGAAACCGGAGGGAGTGGATTTTTATGTGGAATACAC
>CAYIQK010000012.1:15495-20936 GCA_964365515.1 uncultured Planctomycetales bacterium
TGGTGGACATGAAACCCCGGAAACCGGAGGGAGTGGATTTTTATGTGGAATACACAATTGAAATCGAGACGGAAGGGCAGATGGAATCGCTGGTGAATTTTCTTCACCAGTTGAATGCCTCCGCACAGCTTTTGCGTGTCGAGAAACTGCGTCTGAATCAAACTAAGGCGGGGTCGACGGTTCTCAAAGGCTCGATGCTGATCACCAAGGTCATTGTTCTTTGATTCAAAAATTTTACCGACAAAGTACTTGTATTGAGAAAAGTAGTTTGTTATATTCATAATAAAGTTTAGGGAGGGTCATTCTCTAATTCTTTGTTTTTATAAATGTTTTGATAAAGGAGAATTTATGTCCAAAGCCGCAAAGCAAAGTATTCTTATCCTGGGTGTCCTTTTGCTTGGAAGCCTTGGTTTTGCCGGCGTGACTCTCCTTGGAAAACAAAAAGTGGAGCAGCAAATAGCGGCACTTGAGAGCGAACTTCAAGAATCCCAGGGCCGGGAGAAAAACGGCCTTGCGGAGATCAAGAATTTGAAAGATCAGGTTGCTAAGGGGGAGGGGGAGAAATCGAAAGTCCAAAAGACTGTTGCAGAGACGCAGAAGCGCATCGAGGATCTTTTGGCTCAGGTCAGCGACGTGACAGGCGACAGAGACAAATGGAAGGAGCGCTTGGATCATATCAAGAAAGAACGCGATCAACTGCTTGTGAAGCTCCAGCAAAAACAGGAACCGCAAATCGTTTACAAATATATTGAAAAGGAACCGCAGGTGTCGCCGGAACCTGTCCCTGAGCCGGTAGTTTCCCCGGCTCAGCCTTCGATTGAGCCGAAGGCCGTCGAACCCCAAAAGATGCCGCTTTCCCCGCCGCAACCGGCACAGAACTTTGAGGAAGCAACCGCTCAGCCGCAGGCTCCTTCGAGGGTGGATGAAGAATATTGGGCTCAACTTCTGAAAGAAAAGGCTTCTCTGGAAGTGAAAATCAATGAATTGAACGGGAAACTCTCCCGGCATTCCATTGAGATCGTCGAGTTGAAGCAGTCTAATGAGGCTCTGAAGCTGGAACTGGATTCCATCAAACACGAAAAAGAGGAAATCGAGGGGGAGATCCAGCAGAAGGAAGACCTCATCAACAATCTCTCTCTGGAGTTGGCCAGGACAAAGAACGACAAGAAATTCGTCGCCGACAAGGTCGCGAAACTGAATCAGCAAAATACGCAGCTGCGCCAGCAGATCAAACAGCTTTCCTCATCGAAAAGCGCCCTGGAGAAATCCATCGTTCGTCTCACCCAAGACAAAGATGAAGTTCAAAAAAAGCTGGGTCAGGCCGAGACCATAGTGCAAAGCAAGATCGATGAAATTTGGGAGATCAAAGACAGTCTGGATCAGTCATTCAAGGCGGCGAAAATGACCTCTGCTCCGGGCGAGGTGGAACTGCCGCCCATCGTTGTCAGCACCGACGGATCCTCGAAGGGGTCCTCTCCCATGGCTTCCCATCGTAGAGTCGAGGGCAAGGTTGTCAGTGTGAATGAGGAGAACAATTTTGTCATTGTGGATGCAGGGGAAAAGCAGGGGGTGCGCTTGGGAGACTCTTTGGACGTTTACCGTGGGGACGAACATATCGGTCGTTTGGAGGTGATTCAGGTCAGACCAGATATTTCCGCCGCCGATCTGAAGGATCAGTGGTCCAAGGTGAAAGCGGGGGATATTATCAGGTGATGGGCAAAAGAAAACCCAGCATTGAAGATGTGGCCCGCCGGGCGAAGGTCTCCATCACAACCGTTTCTCGTGTCGTTAATCATGTTCCAACGGTCTCGATGAAAAACCGCGCGAGCGTGGAAGAGGCCATTGTCCATTTCAAATATAACCCTAACGTCAGCGCCCAGCGCCTCGCCCGCGGAGTCAATAATTCCATCGGGCTTGTGATGCCGGGTTATCCTGGAATTTTTCATTCCTTTTATGCCATCGAGCTCATCCGCGGCGTGGGACACGCCTGTGAGATTCTGCGTCTGGATTTGGTTTTTCATATCACCAACGGATTTAATCCCATCAACACCAATCATGTCGGCGGGGTGATCTTTGCCGATATCATCGAGAACCGCAAACAAATCGAATCCGCCCTCGCGATCGGGACCCCTTGCGTTGTCATCAACAATAAAGTCGATGATCTGGATGTGGGATATATCGCCGTCGATAACGTCGCGGGCGGCAAGATCGTCGCCGATTACTTAGTCAGTTTGGGCCATACAAAAATCGCGACCGTCACTGGAAATTTGAATACCCAGGCCGGGGCCTATCGGCTGGAAGGATTTGAGAGACTTCTGACGGAAAAGAATATTCCGCTTCCCAAAGAATATATTTACGAAGGAGATTACTCTCGGAGGTCTGCCCGTTTCGCTCTGGAGCATTTCTTAAAGCTCGCGAATCCGCCGACCGCCGTTTTTGCCGCCAGCGATGAAATGGCCCTCGAGGTCATGGCGGTTGCCTCGGAAAAAGGATTCAAGGTCCCCGGGGATATTTCGGTTGTCGGTTTTGACGACAATCCGGCCTGCCTTTTTGGGCCGATCGCCCTGACCACTGTCAAGCAGCCCCTTTTTAGGATGGCGGAAGACGCCGTCCGTTATTTGCACGCAATCATCTTAGGAAAAGTGAGACCTTCCAAAAGAATCCTTTTAACCCCCGAACTCATTGTCAGGGAATCCTGCAGCGCGCCTCATCAATAAAACTCGAAAGACGTTGTATTCCGAGTTTCATCCTTTTTATTGTGTTTGACAAAATGTCGGTTTCACGATATTTTGAATGCCTATGAGCAAGCATTATGATTGTATTGTGATCGGCGGAGGGCACGCTGGGGTTGAGGCGGCTTTAGCGGCCAGCCGCATGGGTTGTTCGACTCTGATGATCACTTTATTTTTTGACACGATCGGCCAGATGAGCTGTAATCCGGCCATCGGCGGTGTCGGCAAGGGACAACTGGTTAAGGAAGTCGACGCTCTTGGCGGCGAGATGGGGCTTGCCGCCGATCGTACCGGCATCCACTTTCGCCGATTGAATGCCTCCAAGGGCCAGGCGGTTCGCTCCTCCCGATGCCAATCGGACCGCAAACGCTACCGGCTTTATATGCAGGATGTTGTACGCCGTCAGGAAAATTTGGATGTCCTTGAGGATGAGGTGCAAGAGTTGATCGTCAAAAAGGGTCAGGCCGGCGGCATCAGGGCCCAGAAGGCTGGGGAGATCCGCTCGACGGCGGTTGTCATCACAACCGGCACTTTTTTGAAAGGACGCATCCATCGAGGAAAAGAGATCATCCCCGGCGGCAGGATCGGGGAGCCGAATTCCGTGCGGCTTGCCGAAAATCTTGAAAACCTGGGATTTGAGATTCTCTTGTTTAAGACCGGTACGCCTGCGCGGCTTGACGGCAGGACCATCGATTTTTCCGCGCTGGAGGCCCAATATTCCGATCCACAGCCCATTCCTTTTTCATTTCGGACGCCTGCCATCCCCCGGGACCAAAAATTGATGCCGTGTTTCCTCACTCACACCAACGAGCGCACCCATGAAATCATCCGCCGGAATATGCATCTGTCGCCTATGTATTCAGGCCAGATCCAGGCGACGGGGGTGCGGTATTGTCCTTCCATCGAAGACAAATTGAAGAAATTCAGCGATAAACCCCGCCATCAGATTTTTCTGGAACCCGAGGGGCTGGATACGGACGAATATTATCCCAACGGAATCTCAACGGGGTTGCCGTCGGATGTTCAGGAGGAGTTTATCCGTTCGATCAAAGGCCTCGAAAACGTCAAGATCAACCGGATGGGTTATTCCATTGAACACGGCGTCATCGCCCCGACAGAACTGACCCCTTATCTACAGACCAAGAGGATCCAGGGGCTTTTTCTGGCTGGCCAGATCAACGGCACGACCGGTTATGAGGAGGCGGCGGCCCAGGGGATCCTCGCGGGAATCAATGCCGCCTTAAAAATCAAGGGGAAAGATCCCCTGGTCCTGGGCCGGCATGAATCCTATATCGGTGTCTTGGCGGATGATTTGACGACCAAGGGCACTGAGGAGCCTTACCGGATGTTCACCTCGCGGGTGGAGTACCGCTTGATTGTGCGGGAGGACAATGCCGACCGCCGTCTGGCCGAATACGGTTATCAATGCGGCCTCTTGAGCGCAGACCTTTATCGCGGGATTGAAGAAAAATACCAATCCGTCGAGAGGGAAATTCGTCATTTGCAATCCGTGCGTGTGCCTCCGGGCACGGCCCTGGACCAGGAATTGATGGATCGCGGCAGCAGTCCTTTGCGACAGCCGACGCTGTTGAGCGATATTCTCAAACGGCCCGAGGCGGATTACGGCATGATTGCCCCTTACGACGGCCGGTTGAAATCCTTCCCTGAAGAGATCATTGACCAGGTGGAGTATGAAATCAAATACGAGGGGTTCATCCAGCGGCAGTTGAAAGAGGTTGAACGGTTTCGGCACGTCGAGAACATCAAAATCCCGACGGATATCCGTTATGACGAGATCCCGAGCCTTTCGACGGAAGTCCGCCAAAAGCTCAAGAGATTTTCTCCCTTGAACCTGGGACAGGCTCAAAGGATTTCCGGCATCACCCCTGCCGCGATATCAATTTTGATGGTGTATTTGAGGAAGAGAACTCTGGAGGCTAAAGGTTGACACGGAATTTGTCGAGGTGTTATAATCGACACGTTGCAGCCAAGGATGATCAATCAAGAGGAGGGTTAGGGTTATGAGATCAACTGCTGACGAAGTGAAAATGAATATCGCCAACGATATAACGGAATTGATAGGACGAACGCCTCTTGTGCGGTTGAATAAAATGACTGAGGGGTGTTGCGCGGATGTGGCGGCCAAGCTGGAATTTTACAACCCGATGAGTTCCGTCAAGGATCGCATCGGATTGGCCATGATCGAGGCGGCGGAACGGGACGGCAAGATCAAGAAGGGAAAAACAATCCTTCTTGAGCCGACCTCCGGCAATACGGGAATTGCCCTGGCCTTTGTGGCGGCCGTGAAGGGTTACAAACTGACTCTGACGATGCCTGAGACGATGAGTTTGGAAAGGCGGGCCTTGCTGCGCGCCTTTGGGGCGAATTTGGTTTTAACACCCGGCCCGGAAGGCATGAAAGGGGCCATCAAGAAGGCGAAGGAACTGGCCGAATCAGATTCCAATTATTTCATTCCGCAGCAGTTTCAAAATCCCGCCAATCCCGAAATCCACCGCAAGACAACGGCCGAAGAAATTTGGAAGGACACCGCCGGACGGGTGGATATCTTGATCTCGGGGGTAGGGACGGGCGGCACCATCACGGGGGTCAGTGAAGTCATCAAAAAAAGAAAACCGGGATTCAAGGCCATTGCCGTTGAGCCGAAAGGATCTCCTGTTCTTTCGGGGGGGTGCCCGGGACCGCATAAAA
>CAYIQK010000013.1:0-2740 GCA_964365515.1 uncultured Planctomycetales bacterium
GATGAACCGCTCATCCGTAAATCACTCTATGAGATCCTGCGGATTGAAGGCTACGGCGTCCAGATGGCGGAAAGCGCCGAAGAAGCCATCAAGCTCTTAAACCGCAACAGGATCGATGTGGTCTTGACCGATTTCAAGCTCCCTCAAATGACTGGACTTGATCTGCTTTCGGAAATCAAAACGAAGAGTCCGCATTCGGAAGTCATCATGATCACCGGTTACGGGACAATCGAGTCCGCCGTCGAGGCCATGAAGAAAGGGGCCTACGATTACATCACCAAGCCCATCAACGACAACGAAATCAAAATTGTCATCAACAAGATTGTCGAGAAGAAACAACTTTTGAACGAAAACGAATCCCTCAAAAAAATTTTGGCTAAAGAACGACGAAACTCTTTTTGTGATCTGATCGGATCAAGTGGAAAAATGCAGGAGGTCTACCGCATCATCGATTCCGTCGCCAGCAGTAATGCCACCATCCTCATCACCGGCGAAAGCGGGACAGGGAAGGGGCTTGTGGCGCGCGCGGTCCATGAGGCCGACAGGATCCGGCAGAATAAACCATTTGTCGAGGTAAGTTGCGGGGCATTAACAGAAACATTGCTGGAAAGCGAGTTGTTTGGTCATATGAAAGGGGCCTTCACCGGTGCGATCAAGGATAAAGAAGGCCGCTTTGAATACGCCAAGGGCGGCAGTATATTTTTAGATGAAATCGACGCTTTTTCTCCCAAATTGCAGGTTAAACTTCTGCGTGTCTTGCAGGAAGGTCTTTTCGAGCGCGTGGGGGACAATATCCCGCGCAGGGCCGATACCCGCATCATCGTGGCGACGAATCAAAACCTGACCGAACTTGTCGGTAGTGGCAAGTTCCGTGAAGACTTGTATTACCGGATCAACGTCATCTGTATTCATGTGCCGCCGTTACGGGATCGCAAGGATGATGTGAATTCTCTGGCCGACCATTTCATTAAAAAATACAACACCGCGAATAGCAAAAATATTCTCCGCCTCGCGCCGGAGGTGGAGAAGATGTTTATGGAATATCATTGGCCGGGCAATATCCGCGAGCTTGAAAATGCCATTGAAGGGGCCGTCATCATGACCCAAACCGAGGTGATCAACAGATGGGATATCCCGAATTTTAAAAAATTTTCGAGCGTGCGGATCCGCGGCGAAGCGGATGAGACAAACCTTAAAAAGGCCGTTGAAACACCTGAAAAAGAGCACATTGTCTCTGTCCTTAAGGGGTGTCATTGGAACCGCAATAAGGCAGCCGCGTCATTGGGAGTCAACCGCACAACGCTGTACAACAAAATGAAAAAATACAATATCACAACGGAAAATAGTAAATGATATGAACCATCCGGATCACGTGCGAGAACTCGCGCTCAAAATCATCAATAAAGAGAAGTGGTGGGATATTCTGTCGCGCTTTATTGATGTGTTGCGCATCAATATTTTCATTGTGGATAACCAGGGATCGATTCTTCTGCCGCCCGAAGAAGGCAAATACGGCGGACGGCTTTTGACTGACCGTACACTCGGCCTTGACTTGATTCCTGAACCTCCGAGTTTTTTTCAGAAATTCCAACGCCACGGTTTTTATCTGGAATACGCGAGCCGCTTGAAGTTGCATCAATTCGCCATCCCGATCAATATCAACGGTGACACAATCGGTTATATGATTGTAGGGCCTGTCATTCTCAACAAACGTCTAGAAAATGTGGAATACGAAACAATCGCCCGCGAAAATGGGATTAGTGATAGCGATCTGATCAGCGAAATCAACGCGGTTAGAGTTGTTTCGAATGTCATGATGAATTCCATCCTGGATTTGCTCTGTGAAATTGTTAAGAACAATGTGGCATTGAGCGGTATCAAAAAGGAGATATACAAACCTCAACAAGAACAATCCGGTGATCTCTCGCGAGAGGTCAAAGAGGCGGCGAAAAATCTTTATTCCACCGTTTGTTTGGATGAACTTTTGGTCACTTTGCTGGACGTGGCGCTTAAGATGACTCATACTGAGTGCGGCTCCATCATGGTTGCCGATGAGGAAAAAGAAGGGGATATGACGATCCGGGTCTCACGGGGGGTGAACTTAGATAAAATGCAAAATGTGCGCGTTAAAATCGGCGAAGGGATCTGCGGAACCGCTGCCCGTGAACGGGTTCCTTATTACCTCATTCATGGCCAGGAAGGGAGCAACCGCATCAAGCACCTGCTCAAACGGCCGGAGATCAAACATTCGCTGGTGATGCCGTTGGTTTCAAAAAAGGGGGTTTTTGGTGTCCTCAATCTGCACACCAAGGAGGATGACTGTGCCATTGAAAATAACATCGAAAATCTCCAATATCTCTCCAGATTATTGGCTTCCGTCATGTAGCCGCAATGCAAATTTCGTAAATCCCATTTTACAATCCTGACGGACGTATTTATAATAAGCATGTGCTCAAAATAAATGTACGTTTAATATGAGCATATGCTCATATTAAACTGGGGGATCGCTGAGTATGCGCGCCAAGGGCCGGCACAAGAAAGTTAGATATATCCAAACAATGCCTCGCATAACCCAGTTTAGCCCGCGCGGCAAGGCCGGCCGGCCGGATGAAATTGAACTGCGGATTGACCATCTGGAGGCCATCAAGATCGCAGACTATCAGGGATATAGTCAAACCGAAGGCGCCATGGCCATGGGGATTTCCAGACCAAGCTTTGGACGCATTCTCAGAGAAGGCCG
>CAYIQK010000013.1:2840-20394 GCA_964365515.1 uncultured Planctomycetales bacterium
AGAATATTCGTGTAATAGACTGCGCATATGTTGGTTGCGAAAAATTACGAGAGACCTGTGGAAAACAGTGTGGAAGTTTACTTGGAATATAACCGCGTCTTAGGATGTAACGGAATTGTGGCAGGAACGACTGTTTTTATGTGAAAATTGATATTTCCTAAAAATGAATCGTCTCCGGAGTCTTCTGGTGGGGTGTCATCGCCTCCACAGATTCGATATCCACCTCCGCTAAAACAAAATTGAGGTCCTGCGGGCCGGCAAAGTACTGTTTGAGCATTGGAATACTGTCCCAAAGGATTGTTTTCTTTTTCACGTCCTCGCTAATCCGAGCCTTACCCGCAATGCGGCAGTACCACATTTTACGGTCAACGAAACAAAATTCGACATGAGGATTTTTTTTGATCTGCCTGATGCTTCTCGAGCGTCCCAGAAGGGCCACCAAAAGTTGTCGGCCGTCTTCCATTAAAAAAGGCATCATAGGCCTCACCCTGGGTTGATTTCCGTCCGTTGTTGCCAGATAACCGAAGCCCGCATCCTTGATAAGATCGATTGCTTCTTCCCTATTCATCGCTGACCCCTCTCCTTCTTTTCATTGAATTTAGCTGTTCCAAGAAACTCATGATTGCAAACTACCACAATTTCTGCCGCGATCGAAACAGCGATCTCCTCCGGAGTTTGCGCACCGATGTCAATCCCTGCCGGTATGCGGATCCTCTCCAGCATCTTCGCGGGCATTCCTGACGCCTTCAATCGATTAGAAAACTTGCTTCGCTTCGCATTGCTTGAGATGACCCCGATGAACCCGGCATCAGAACGGATCACGGCCTTCAAGCACTGAAAGTCGTATTCATTGCTTTGGGTGACGATCATCACATAGGTGTTGGGGGTCATCGGTATTTTGGCAAGTTTCTGCGCATGATCGCCAACGATGATCTCATCGACGTGTGGGAACCGTTTTTTATGCGCGAATTCTTTGCGGTTATCGATAACGGTGACCCGGAAATTCAGCATCTTAGCTATGACTGATAGCGGTAAAGCAATATGTCCGGCGCCGCAAATGATCAGATGTCTGACGCCGGCAAACGGTTCGATAAAAACTCTGATCCGTCCCCCGCAAACCGACTGGCCTTCCCGGCCAAAGTAATTGTACGTGATAAGCGCCGGTTTGTTGGATCTGATGGCCTTCAGGCATTCTTCCTTGGCGGCTTTTTCGTTTCTTCCTCCCCCGATGGATCCAAACAGCGAACCGTCTTCCAAAACAATCATCTTGGCTCCGGCTTTCCGCGGGGTTCCTTTGGGAGTCGATTCCACAACCGTCGCAAAGGCATAACTGCGTCCTTTCTCGGTTGCTTCCAAGGCCTTGATCAGCAATTCATGGTCCATACGTTAAGTATCGCGAAATATCACTGTGATTTCATGGTGTGCTTTGCGCGTTTTTCAGGTAAGCACGGATGATTTTCTGATCTTCAATCGGTTTGTCCGTGCCTGACGTGGCTGGCGTCTGCTCAATTTTTGTTACCGTTTCATATCCGGAGATCACCTCGCCGAAAATGGTGTGGTGCATATTAAGCCATGGGGTCGGTGCCGTCGTTATAAAAAACTGACTGCCGTTGGTATCCGGCCCTGCATTGGCCATCGCAAGAAGTCCCTTGCGGTCAAACTTAACACTTTGGGTCAACTCATCTTCAAATTTCCCTCCCCAGAGGCTCTCTCCTGCGCGTCCGGTCCCCGTTGGGTCACCGCCCTGGATCATAAAGTTCTTGATAACCCGATGAAATATGAGCCCATCGTAATATCCCTTCTTGATAAGGCCAATCATGTTCTCACACGTCTTGGGAGCAATATCCGGCCACAATTCAATCTCGATGGTTCCTTGATTGGTCTCAAATACAACGATCGGCGTGGGCGACATTTGCGCTTCAACCTCCGGTGGGTTAAAAATGATGTTTGTGTGAATGGCTGACATGACAAAAATTATTCCCAACAACTTTTTGAGCATAGTCCTCACTCCTTTTTCTCCTGTTGTTTTTGTTCATCATCTCGCGCGGGTAATCCTTCTGAGGATGGCTGCGAAGGGGGATCTGCATTTTTGCCAATCTGCGGCTCAATGATTTCAATGATGTTATTTTGTCCTGTTGGTTTCTCTGCAGGCTCAGCAGAAGGTTTTGGTTCGGATATCGGAAGGCGTTTGCGAAGATCACTGATCTCATCCTCCTTGGCGATCATGGTCTTCTCGAGTTTGGTGACTTTCTCTTCCAACTGGTTGATTCGCTTCTGATCACTTTCAGCCTCCGCCTGGGAGGCATTCATCTCGGCCTGGACATTGCGCGCCTTATCTTTGGTATCTTTCAGCTCTTTTTCTAAGATGTCTTTGACCTTGTTGAACTCTTTGCGGTTTTTCAATTCATTCTGCAGGGATTCCTCGGACTTTTCCAAAGCAGAGCTTTTTTCCTTAAAGAGCCGATCTAAGAGCTCGTATTTCTCTTTGAGCTCATTGAGTTGAGAAGTCAGGCCGATTTCTGCCTCGATTCTTTTCTCTTCTTCCATAGAAAGCGTCGATATCTCACGCTCTTTCCCTCCAGGACTGCCCGTAATGATGGAAGCGGTGCCTGCTGAGGGTTCTTGCATGGAAGAAATCGGATGGCCTTTGATGGTCAGTTTGTTTTCTTCTTCTTCTTCTTCAGGCAATCCTGTTAAAACCGCGCGCGGTTCCTTATTCTGCTTGGGTTCTTTTTTGAGGAACTTAAGGATAAAAGGAAACTTCTCGAGAAGAACGCTCAACGGTGACAATGCGGCCTTGCTCAATGGGGGTGGCGCGACAATCTCATCTGTTTCTGTGGTTTCCCCAGTATCCAGATCGTGTAAAGCTTTGGCGGGGGAATCCACATCTTTTTTAAGAAGCCAGAAAACGGCAACGATACCGACAACCGAACAACCAACCAACGCATAAAATAGAATCAATGCAAACCTCCTTGGATTAACCCCTCGGTTGACATCCCGACCACCCCAGCTATAATGTCTTCTATGATTTCCTGCATATTGCTATCCGCCGGATCAAGCAGCCGGTTTGGCTCTCCTAAGGCCCTGGCGTGTTTGAATCAAACAACCACTGTGATCGAGCATATTCAAAAAATCATTCTCGCATCGCAAATGAACGAAATCATTATAGTTCTGGGAGACCGGGCGGAGCAAATAAAACCTTTTATATTTCAAAGCAAAGGAATAAAGGTTGTCTGTAATGAAGATTATCGACGAGGGCAAACCTCTTCGTTCAAGGCCGGATTGCGCCGTGCGGATACGGGTTCCCTTGGTGTTATGCTTGTTCCCGTCGATTATCCGCTGATTCAAAACCAAACGTTTAGAATTCTTGCGGAGAAATTCCTTGAAACAACGCCATCGGTCATCCTCCCTTCTTACAACGGAAAAAATGGACACCCGCCAATATTTCACGCGCGATTGAGAGAAGAACTGCTTTTATTGGATGATTCAACCCCTATCCATACATTCATCCGTCAGCATACCGGTGACACGGTTATTCTCCCCGTTAATGACATCGGTGTTGTGACAAGTTTCAATACACCCCAGGAGTTTGAACAGGTCAAGGCTTGTTGGAATCAACTTTTTCATTCAAGGCCTTGATGATTTTATCGGGGGTAAAAGGTAATTCCTTAAGACGGATACCGACTGCGTCATAGATCGCATTGGCAATCGCCGCCGAGGTGGGCAGTAAAGAGGCCTCCCCCATTCCCTTGGCACCAAAGGGGCCTTCAGGATCGTTGGTCTCAATGAGGATCGTCTCGACCGGCGCTGTCCCGACCGACCGCGGCAGTCTGTAGTTGGCGAAATTGCCGTTGGCCGTCCGTCCTTTGCCGTCGAATTGAAGATTCTCCAGAAACGTGTACCCGATGCCCATGGCCAGCGAACCTTCGATCTGGCCTTCCACGGATTGCGGATTGATGGCTTTGCCGATATCGTGGGCATCCCACAATTTTAAAACCTTCACTTCGCCGGTTTCCTTATTGACCTCGACCTGTGCAATCTGCGCCTCAAAACCGTAACTTCCCGAGACATTGCCCTCGCCGGTCCTAAAGTCAATCGGTGCGGTCTTCGGATTATAGCTGCCACGGCCGATGATCTGGCGCCCGTAATTGAATGAATAACACAACTCCACCGCTTTGTCGAAGGTCATGACAACGGAATGATCCGTTTTGTTAATGATTTCCTCGGCGACGATGTTTAAATTTTCAAGATTCAGATTCTTCTCTTGGGCCACCACATCCAGGATTATCCCCTTGGCATCACGGGCCGCCCGCAGCGTCGCGTTACCCGAAATGAAGGTGACCCGGCTGGCGAAGCTGCCCGTATCAAAGGGAGTGATTTTTGTGTCTGCGGCCGTACATTTGATGCGGCTGTAACTGACCCCCAATTCCTGGGCGGCGATCTGAGAAAGAGCCGTATTCGAACCTTGGCCGGTATCCGCGGCCCCCGTGAATAAATAAACGGAACCGTCCTCTTCGACCTTGACGATCGACCCTGCCGATTCATGGGATTTATACATCTTGGATCCCATGACATCAGCCGCAATCCCGATTCCCAGCCCACGGCACAAATGTTTCTGTTGACCGCGTTTATTTTTCCAGTCCGATGATTGGGCGGCCTTTTCGATGCATTCCCGAAGGCCGTTGGTGGTCAATCGCATCTGATTGATCGTGGTCATATTGGGCGTTGTGATGTTTCGCATGCGAAATTCGATCGGATCCATGCCGATGCCTTCGGCCAACATATCCATGTGGGATTCAATGGCAAACCCCGCCTGCACTCCTCCGAACCCGCGCATGGCCCCGCTGATGGGGGTATTCGTATAGACACGGTAACCGCTGATCCGGAAATGCTGGATTTTATAAACCATGAAAATCCGCATGATGGCCGCCGCTAGAACAGTCGGGCCGTAACTGCAATAGGCCCCACCGTCGGCGATGACCTCGCCCGTGATCGCCACCAGCGTTCCGTCTTTTTTGACGCCGGATTTGAGCTTGTAGATCATGCCGTGCTTGCGCCGCGAACAACCGAATTCCTCCTCGCGGTTATAGCATATTTTGACAGGCAACCCGCCGGATTTTTTCGATAAGAGGCAAGCGGCAAAGTCCATGGGCAGCATCTCCAGTTTGCCGCCGAATCCGCCGCCCACCGCCATCTTGATGACACGGATATCGTTGAGATCCATCTTGAGAGTCTTTGCGAGGGCCTCCCGGCATTTGAAGGGGGCTTGCGTTGATGACCAAAGAGTGATTTTGTCGGAAAAGGTTTCCCACTGCCCGACGCAGACATGCGGTTCAAGCGCGGCATGATGGGCTGACGGGGCGTAGAACCGATCCTCACGCATATAATCGGCCTCCTTCAACGCGCGGTCGGGATTCCCGAAGTTCACAGGCAGAATGACGGCGATATTGTTGAGCGATTCATGGATTTGAGGGGCTCCGGGCTTGATGGCCTCTTCGACGTCAACGACCCATGGAAGGATCTCATATTTCACATCGATGAGTTTGAGTGCTTCAAGGGCTGTTTCTTCGTCCACAGCGGCCAGCGCGCCGATCTCATCGCCGACATAGCGGACTTTCTCGGCCTCAAAGGCCATCTGATCGACTGTATGGGGAAAGAAGTATTCATTGGATCCGAATTTGATATTGTCGGTATCTTTCGCGGTGACGACGGCACGCACTCCCTGCAATCTCTCGGCTTTGGATGTGTCGATAGCAAGAATCCGTGCATGGGGATGGGGACTGCGGATCATTTTTCCGATCAACATATTGGGAAAACTCAGATCGAAGGCGTATTTCGTCTGACCGGTCACCATGCCTAAGCCGTCAATGCGTGGGACGCTTTTGCCGACGGGGTTGACGTATTCTCGATTCAGAGGTGTCTTCATGATGGGGCGTCTCCAGATGAGGGAGATCTTTGGGACTGTTTCATGACTTGACCGGCTTCGCGGACAGCATCAAAGATTTTGAGATATCCGCCGCAGCGGCAGAGATTGCCGTCAAGAGCGGATTCGATTTCCTCCTGACTTGGTTCTGGTTTCTTGTCGAGCAAGGCCTTGGAGGAGATGATCATCCCAGGGATGCAGAAGCCGCATTGAACCGCCCCCCGGTTGAGAAAGGCCTGCTGAATGGGATGAAGATCGTCGCCATTCGCGAGACCCTCAATGGTGGTGATTTCCTTCCCTTCGCAATTGGCCGCCAGGGTGATGCACGCGAGGACCGCCCTCCCATCAATGATAACGGCGCACGCGCCGCATTCCGCCTCGTCGCACGCGGTCTTTGTTCCTGTTAGTCCCAAATGTTCACGCAAGATTTCCAGAAGAGTCTCATGGCCTTTGAGATCCAGCACACGTTGCTTTTTGTTAATGATCAGCATTGTCATTTTTGATTCGCGATCAGTTCTTTCAGTGCCGTTTTGATGCCGACACGGAACATATGTTTTTTGTAGTCACTGCTGCGGGTTTCATAAATCGCCTTATCCATGTGAGCAGAGGCCTGCTCGATGATTTCTTTGGAACATGGCTTTTGGTTCAGGAAGCCTTCCAGAAGGCGGTCCCTCTGGGCAAAGGCCGTTCCATTGTTGACCGCCACAATCGTTTCCGTAAACTGATTCCGGTTCCAATTGGTCTTGAGGCATATCGACAACAAGGGGATGTCGAGATATGGAGATTTTTTCACGCGAAAATATGTCACGGCGGCATCTTTGTCCTTTTTGATAGTCACATGGGTGAGAATTTTATCGGTCTTTGCCGCATTGGCGAAAAACTCTTCCGCCAGGAAGACTTCCTCGTGTCCATCAGCCCCCATGAAATGCATCTGGGCTTGAAGGGCAATCATCGCAACAGGCATCTCCGTCCAAGTGTAGCGGCAGGTGAGATTCCCCCCCAGTGTTGCCATATTTTTGACTGGTTGAGTCGAAATATTTCGGCAGACCGTTCGAAGGGCCTTCAGATGACGATCTCCCAACAGCGGTGACTCAAGGATCTCCGCAATGGTCGTCATCGCTTTGATCGTGATCTTCTCCCCCTCACTGTGAATCCCGCGCAATTCATGAATGCGGCTGAGACTTAGGATGTTTTCCGGAGTTTTAGTCCCCTTCTTCTTGAGTAACTTAAGGTTATTGAAAAGAAAAGTCCCACCGGCCTGCAATCGGACATGGCTAAGACTGTTGTACAGCTCTAACGCTGATTTCAACGTCTTGGGAGTATGCAATTGGAATGGCGGCAGTAGCATCTGCTTATCGTGACGGAATATAGTAAAATTTTACTAATTGGAGGTAGTATACCAAAAAAATGTGTTTTGGCAATGGAAAACAATCAAGTTTGCGCAAGTTGCGGGAATCTATTCACTTCTGGGAACAATACCCAGGTCTTCCATTGCTATCTCGACAACAGCCATGTCCCATCCATGAGAAGAAATTTCTTCTTTGATCTGTTGTGGTGTTTTAGAGTCAAACTCCTGTTTATGGACTTTGAGAAATGTCTTAAGTACTTCCAGATTATAGTGTTGGTGTTTAGTCAGCCGCCAATGCATCGGTTTGATTTCCGCCTTACGATTAATTACGAACGCCGCGCATGCCCATATCAGGGGCAATGACAATACTCCTAAGGCGCCGTAGACATAGAATGGTTGTGAGACCCCAAACAGGTGCTCGGAACAATTCCAAAATACGTCAAAAAGATAGTGACCGACAATAACCGGAATAATACCCCAGCGAAGATAAACTGCGGATAAAAATAACCCCAGACAAGTCACCTCGATTCCGCGAAACCACATCGGAAACACAGGATAATTACTGTGACTGAACCCCCAAATCAAAGACGAAAAGATCACGGCAATCAGTGTGTTTTTGAAGATCATTTTCCCCCAGCTGATGGTGAAAAGGCGGTATGTAAGTTCTTCGGCGAGACTGGCTGTCAATCCGATGATCAGTGCCGTTACAAACGGCAGATAAGCCGTTGACAAATTGTTCATCCACGTATGATCGATCCAGACCCCCCAATATTCCTGTCCAATTTTGATGATCACGGCCTGGATCCCCAGCATAACGACGAAGACAAAATATCCCAGCGCGACCGCCTTAGTGACCTGACGTGAAAGGAAACTCGAACGCACATAATGCAAGAACGAACCAGTTGTCCTTTCGCGGAAGAATTGATAATGCAGAGTCTCCCCGGCTAGGCTCGGCATAAAGATCGTAATGCTGATGAATAGCGCATTGATAACGGTTTGAACCGTGAACTGCCAGAAATAAACACGAAACGATGCAGTGGTATGATATTGAAAAATAACATCTTGAAATTGGTTTATGTTCAAGCACAATGACAGGAAAAAAGACAAGGTCATTAAACCCATATAAAATTTTTTAGTCGTATGCATGGCTAGATTGTTGCGCCGGACAATAATAAAAAAAACTACTGCGGTAAACAGCACAAGGTAAAACAATCGTACCGCTGTTGAAAGAATTCGCCCTGTATTTCCCATCCGTTCCAGATGCCGATTGAATTGATCCGATACAGTGAAACTATTTTTCGAAAACGAAAGGATTTCGTTCCCGGAAATCGTGGCGGACATCAACAGCTTCCCAGTACCGCTATTTTCTTCTTTGCTCCAAGGGATGCTGATATCCTTTTTCTGCCAACTGAACGAGAAATCGGAACGGTTGTCGAGAGTGTTTACCACATCGTCTCGGATGAGATATCGGTCGGGATCAAATTGAAATCTCGCCGTTAAGAATTCTTGAACCTGCCGCTTGGCTTCTTCCTGTTCGACCGCCGGCCGCGCTTCATTCTCATCAATGATGTGTTGAAACGCGATGATTTCGCCCGTCGAGGAACTGACGAACATCCGGTATTCTTCCTTTTCATTCTCTTGAAAAAAACGGGCAACCCAATAAAAAAGATCAAAATCATGCTCCCTGATAAAATGGATAAATCTGTCGAATCCAAGGGTTTGCTGTAGATAACGGTTGGCGGCCCCGTCGGATTCGAAAATAATCGCTGTCTTAAATCTTGAAGGATCTTCCGTGCGCTGGCGCAAGTAATCTTGGGCGATCTGTAAGGCTTTGGTCCTGTCGATCGAGAAATTAACGAATTCCAACTGAGGGTAGCTGAATTGAAACCAGCAGACGAAACTGGCAACGGTAAGGAGAAATGACAGGATCCATGTGCGGGTCAATTTCATGAAAATCGCTGTTTGGGGTTCAAATGCCGCTCGCTGTGCTTAGAGCAGGTTGATGACTTCATTAGGTAATTTCTTCAGTTCTTCGTTTCCCAGGACTTTGATGGACGATCGCAGCAACTGCAACTTACGGGACAACTTCGGGTCAGGGGTGATGACATTCGCCAAGCGTCTGCGGGAAAGAAAAAGTATTTTGCGCAGCGTGTTAAAAACAACCCTTGCCTCCCTGGCTCGCTTACCGCCGGATTCAATCAGATCGTTCAAACTGTCAAAGGCGATTTCGTTAACGGCGGCATTGTAGTGCTCCAATTTTTGGATCAGGGCCGGGACCATGGATGTGAAATAGCGGTAACGGTCCAACTGACACAGCGTATGCATGATCTCGACCTGGACAAAAGGAGAATCGGTCAACTTCAGCCGCCGGATCAATATCTTCTCAACTCTGCCTTTTTCGCGGGAGACAACCTCGGCACCGTAGTTTTTTCGAAAGACACGCACAGCCGCGGCTGTTTGATACGGACCTAAGGTATCATCCTTGATCATCTCCAGGATCACCTCCTTGGAGAGATCATTGTACTTTTGCGTATAACCGTCAAGGAGCAGTTTATCGTCAAAAATCGTGCGATCAGACAATTCCGGCTGAGCATGGACTGCCGGCGTGCTTAACGAGACAAAGGAGATGAGCAAGAATTCCAAAAAGACAAAGCCTGCGGCAAATCTGTTTTTCATCGGGCATGCCTCAATTCCATGGATATATCAATCGATTTGTGCGAATGGGTCAGCGCGCCAATGGATATGCGATCCACGCCGGTTCGCGCGATGCGCCGCACATTTTGGAGTGTGATGCCTCCCGAGGCCTCCAGCAGAGGGATCCCTCTCCCCTTGATTTTTTTCCTCAATCTCACCGCCGTGCGGATCTGATCCTCGTTCATATTGTCCAGCAAGATCATATTCGGCCTTGCCGCCAGCACCTGCATAAATTCATTGAGATCATCCACCTCAACTTCAATCGGTTTTTTTACCGTCTTTTTGAGATGGACAATCATCTCGCGCAAAGATTTTTTACCATCCTCAAGAACCAGACGGTGGTTATCTTTGATGAGGATCATCTCGCTCAAATCCCTGCGATGATTCCATCCTCCCCCGCACCGGACGGCATATTTTTCTAAGTCCCTTAATCCGGGCGTTGTTTTTCGCGTGTCCAGGATTTGGACTCGATACGGTACGACGGCTCTCACGAATCGGTGTGCAGTGGTGGCGATGCCGGAAAGATGCCCCAAAAGGTTGAGTGCGACCCTCTCCCCAGCCAACAAAGCCCGCGTTTTGCCCCGGATCGAAACAATCGTTGTATTTTTTTTAACCCTCTGTCCATCTCTGCAGAAAGAATGGAAACGTACGGTTCGGTCCAATTTTTGAAACACACGCTTTGCGACAATCAAACCGCAGACGACGGCATCTTCCTTGACGACGAGATCCGCGATTGAGACATCCAAACGGCCCACCAAAGATTTTGTTGTGATATCTTCCCGCGCGCGGTCCTCGCGCAACGCCAAGTTGACAATCTGATCCATCTGATTCGGATTCATGCGTTGATACCCTGCTCTAAGTTCGCGATCGCTTTTTTCAATTCCACGACTTTGGTTTCCAATGAAACCAGACGCTGCCGTTCCTTCTCCACAACCTCTTCAGGCGCCTTGCTCAAAAATTCCTTATTTTTAAGCCTTTGAGAAAGGGTTTCAAAAGCCTTCTGCTGGTTTTTGACTTCACCGGCAATCCGCTCTTTTTCTTTCTCGACGTCAATGATCTCTCCCAGCGCGACGGCGTATTTGACGTCTCCCACAATCGCGGTGACCTCATTTTTACTCTTTGCCAGCGTCTGATCAATGATCACACGATCGAGGCGCGCCAGCAGAGTCAGAAGGGAAGAATTCTCCCTCAAAAGCGATATCGTCTCCTGCGTTTGTGTGCTGAAGTGACATGGAATTAATTCGTGCGGCTTGACATTCCACTGGGTGCGTGTGTTACGGATGGAGGCGACAAGATCAATGAGGATTTGCATCTCTCGCTCGGCGTTACGGTCGATCAATCTTTTCTTCATATCAGGCCAGGTCTGGACACAAAGAGGTTTTTGATCTTTCTTTAACTTGCTCCATATCTCCTCGGTCACAAACGGCATGAATGGGTGAATCATTTTCAAGGAATTCTCCAGAATCATCAATGTGATTTTTAAGGTGACGGGATCATCCAGACGATCTTTGACGACTTCCAGATACCAATCGCAGAAATGACCCCAGAAAAATTCATAGACCAGCGATTCCGCCTCAGAGAAGCGGTAACGCTCGACGGCCTGGCCGACCTGATCGAGGGTCGAATAAAATCGCGATATAATCCATCGGGAGGATAGGTCGAGTTTCTTAAAATGGACCTGCGTCTCGTCGAACTCCGCATAGATTGGGTCCGTATGCATCAAAATGAGCCGTGAGGCGTTCCAGACCTTATTGGCAAAATTGCGGCCGATTTCGAACTTTTCTTTGGTGATAAACAGATCCTGTCCGGAATTGATGATGAGACTAAATCGCAGGGCATCCGCGCCGTATTCCCCGATGATCTCTAAGGGATCAATGGCATTGCCCAACGATTTGGACATCTTGCGCCCCTTCGCATCGCGGACCGTTCCGTGGATGTAGACATCTGAAAACGGGATATCCCCCATGAATTCCAAACCGGCCATGATCATGCGCGCCACCCAAAAGAATATGATCTCCGGAGCCGTAAACAAAGATGCAGTCGGATAAAAATATCGGAGGTCCTCCTTGTCCTGCGGCCAATCCAATGTCGCAAAAGGCCACAACCATGATGAGAACCACGTGTCCAGGACATCTTCGTCTTGTTTCAAATTCGTTGATCCGCAGTGCGGGCATTGGGCGGGAGTTGTTTGCGAAACAATGGGTTCTTTGCATTCGATTCGGCACTTCCCATCTCCCACACAGTACCAGACCGGGATCCGGTGTCCCCACCAGATCTGCCGGGAGATACACCAATCGTGGATGTTCTCCATCCAGTTGAGGTAAACCTTGGTCCAGCGGGCCGGATGGAATTTGATTTTGCCTTTCCGGACCGCTTCAATGGCCGGTTGGGCCAGTGGTTTCATTTTGACAAACCACTGCTTGGACAAATACGGCTCAATCACGGTGTGACAGCGGTAGCAGTGACCGACGGCGTGCGTGTGGGGCTCGATCTTCTCGAGTGATTTGAGTTCTTTGAGGGCATCAATGATGGCTTCCCTGGCCTCAAAACGGTCCATCCCCTCGAAATCGCCGGCCTTGTCATTTAAGACCGCGTTGGGATTCATGATGTTGATGAATTCCAAGTGATGCCGCAGTCCGATCTGAAAATCATTGGGATCATGAGCCGGCGTGACTTTGACAGCCCCTGTCCCAAACTTGGCATCGACGGATTCATCGGCAATGATCGTTATCTCGCGGTTCACCAAAGGCAGGATGATCGTCTTTCCGATATGATTCTTAAAGCGCTTATCATTAGGGTTAACAGCCACAGCGGTATCTCCCAGCATCGTTTCCGGACGGGTGGTGGCGACGGTGATATACTGACTGGCGTCATTTTTGAACGGATAACGGATGTGGTAGAGGTGCCCCTGGATTTCCCTGTGTTCAGCCTCTTCATCGGAAAGAGCCGTGTGACAGCGCGGACACCAATTGATGATATATTCCCCTTGATAAATGAGACCCTTTTTGTACAAAGAGACAAAGACCGTCCTCACTGCCTTGCTGTATTCCTCATCCATCGTAAAACGCGTGCGTATCCAGTCGCAGGACGCTCCAACTTTCTTGAGCTGACGGATGATCGTATCGCCGTATTCATTTTTCCATGCCCAAAGCCGTTTCAGGAACTCTTCGCGGCCGAGATCATAACGGGTTTTGCCATCTTTGGAGATCTGGCGTTCAACCACATTCTGGGTGGCGATCCCCGCGTGATCCGTTCCAGGCATCCAGAGGGTCTCAAACCCACGCAGACGTTTGTAACGGATCATGATGTCCTGCAGGGTATTATTCAAGGCGTGCCCCATGTGCAAGATGCCGGTCACATTGGGCGGCGGGATGACAACGGTATACGGTTTCTTCTTCGGGTCCGGTTGGGCGTGAAAAAGATTCTTTTCTTCCCAAAACCGGCTCCAATGGTCATCGACGTCTTTGAAATTGAAACGCGGCGGCAGTTCAATCATTACCGAATCCTTCTCAATAGAAAACGGATAACGCGCAAGATTTTATTGTCCAACTCACTGCGTGCTATCCGCTTCCCTTGCTATTTCTGCTTGTCTTTCTGATCTTTCAACAATTTATATTCAATGCTATCCGTCAGGGCCTCCCAACTGGCCTCAATGATATTCTCATGCACACCGACCGTTGTCCAGGAATCTGTATTGTCCTGAGATTCGATCAAGACTCGCACCTTCGCCGCCGTTCCGGCCTTGGTATCCAGGACACGGACTTTGAAATCCGTCAGATGCATCTCGGCAAGACGCGGGTAAAATTTTGTCACGGCCTGACGTAATGCGTGGTCCAACGCCTCAACAGGTCCCGCGCCTTCGGCGGCGCTGTATTTACTTTTCCCATTGACGTTGACACGGATGGCGGCCTCGGCAAACACCTTTCCGTCAAAACGTTTTTCAGAAACCGTACGGAATCCCTCCAGATCAAAAAACGGCTTGTATTTTTTAAGCGATCGTTTCATGAACAACTCAAAGGACGCATCCGCCGCCTCAAACTGATAGCCGCTGTATTCTTTATCTTGCAGGGCCTTCAAAAGTTTTTTAGTCCGCGGGGATTTTTTATCCAAATGGATATCCATTTGCCGAGCCTTGAGGATAATCGGCATTTTACCGGCCAGTTCCGAGGTGACAAAACGGCGGTGATTGCCGACAACAGACGGTTCAACGTGTTCATAGGCCAGGGGGTTTTTGAGCATCGCATCGATGTGCACCCCGCCTTTATGGGCGAAGGCCGAATGCCCGACGAAGGCCGCGTTGTCGGGCAATTTATAATTACTGACTTCGCTGATATAGTAAGATGCCTCAGTCAATTGAGAGACATTTTTTTCCGGGATGGATTTGATCTTTAGCTTGGTATGTAAAATTCCGATGATCGTACACAAATCCGCGTTGCCGCAGCGCTCCCCGAGCCCGTTGAAAGTCCCCTGGACATGGACGCAGCCCGCCTCAATGGCCGCGAGGCTGTTAGCGACCCCTAGTCCCAGATCATTGTGGGTATGGATTCCTAAGGGAATCCGCAGGTGCCGCTTGATTTCGAGGATGATCGCTTTGACTTCGCGCGGCAATGTCCCGCCGTTGGTATCACACAAGACGATGCAATCCGCCCCTGTCTCCTGGGCCGCTAAGATCGTCTTGAGGGCATATTCCGGCTGACCCTTGTAGCCGTCGAAAAAATGTTCGGCGTCATAAATCACTTCCCGTTTTTTCTTTTTCAGGAAACCCACTGAATCCGAGATCATCCGCAGATTTTCATCCAGCGTCGTTTTGATTACGTCGACGACATGCAAATCCCAAGTCTTTCCGAAAATGGTCACGACCGGGGTTTGCGCCTTGATGAGTTCATTCAGGTTTTGATCCTCATCGGCCTTGACATTGGCGCGGCGTGTGGATCCGAAGGCCGCGAGTTTGGCGTTCCGGAGTTTGCGGCGCCGCATGATCTGAAAATACTCCCTGTCTTTAGGGTTGGAACCCGGCCATCCGCCCTCGATATAATGAACGCCGAGTTCATCGAGTTTTTCGCTGATCTTGACTTTGTCGTTGACCGAGAAGGAAATGCCCTCTGTCTGCGATCCGTCCCTGAGTGTTGTGTCGTAGATGGTGATGCGAGACATCTTATTTGTCCTCCCCCAATGCAAATTGCCGGTGCAGGCATCGGACCGCTTTTTCGGCATATTTCTGATCAATGACACACGAGATGCTGATCTCCGAGGTGGAAATCATGCCGATATTGATTTCGTTCTGGGCCAGCGCCTGAAACATCTTCGCGGCAATTCCATAATGCGAGCGCATACCAGATCCCACTATAGAAACGCGGGCGATATTTTTCTCGTATTGAACCTCGCCGGCGTTGATCTTCCTGGCAACGTTTTTAGCCGCCTGCAGTGTTTTAGTCAGATGACTTCTGGGCACCGTGAAGGAAATATCTGTATGTTTGGTATGGCTGACATTCTGCACGATGATGTCCACATTGACCCCGATTTTGGAGATCTCCGTGAAGATTTTGGCGGCAATACCGGCTTTATCGGGAACCGCGCAGATGGTGATCTTGGCATCTGATTGACTGCACGTTACGCCGCGGACGGCAACATCTTCCAATTTCTCGTTTTTCTTGACGATCATAGTCCCTTCCTCCTTCGAAAAGCTTGAGCGCACATGAATGGGGATATTGAATCTTTTAGCCACTTCAATCGATCGGGCCTGCATGACCTGAGCCCCCAGGGAGGCCATTTCAAGCATCTCCTCAAACGTGATCACGTCGATCTTTTTGGCCCCTTTGACAATACGCGGATCCGTCGTATAAATGCCCTTGACGTCTGTATAAATTTCGCATATTTTCGCGTTCAAGGTCTGTGCCAATGCCACGGCCGTCAAGTCCGATCCTCCCCGGCCCAGAGTGGTGATTTCATCCTCCTCCGTAACGCCTTGATATCCGGCCACAATAACGATTTTATTCTTTGATAACGCCTCACGGATGCGGTGTCCGCTGATCGTCTCGATACGCGCCTTTGTATAGGATTTGTCGGTTCTGATACCGACCTGCGGCCCGGTGAAAGAAATGGCATCGTGTCCGAGGGTTTTGACCGCGATCGCCAGAAGCGCGCAGGAGATTTGTTCACCCGTGGACATGAGCATGTCCATTTCCCGTTCCGGAGGGGTTTTCGTGATCTGCAATGCTAATTTCTCAAGCTCATCGGTGGTGTCCCCTAATGCTGAGACAACCACAACGAGATGATTGTTTTTGTTTTTTGTCGCGATGATTCTTTTCGCGACCGCCCGGATCCGTTCAATGTTGGCTACCGAAGAGCCGCCGTATTTTTGGACAACGATGTATTTTTTCATCTCAACGTTTGAATGCTTTTCTGAAAGCGGTTATGACTTCTTTCGCCAGATATAATGCCGCCGAGGAATATAGATCTCTTTACAGGTATTTTCTAATGAATGCCGTCAGAAGGGCTTCCCCGCTTGAAAATTTCAGCCCCTTTTCCTTAGCCGAGGACTCAGAAAAGTCCTGCGAACCGTCATGCGGAATTCCTTTGCCATACATCACAAAACACACGGGGTCGTCGGTGTGAGTCCTTAAAACCACCGGTGTGGGGTGATCCGGCAAAACGAGGAGGCGCACATCGTCGTGCTGGTTGAAATGGTTCAGGATCGTTCCGACAATATCTTTGTCTATTTTTTCGATGGAGGCAATCTTTGCACCCAGGTCCCCGTTATGGCCGGCCTCGTCAGGGGCCTCCACATGAATATAAACAAAATCTTTTGTCTTCAGGGCCTCCAGGGCATATTGGGCCTTGCCCAGATAATTGGTATCATAATACCCCGTAATTCCTGGAACGTCAATCACTTCTAACCCGGCGAGTCGTCCGATGCCGTTGACGAGATCCACCGCTGATATGATCGCTCCTTTGACGCCGAATTTCTCCGCAAAAAGCGGCAGATCGGGCATCATCCCCTGCCCCCACAACCAGATCATATTCGCCGGATTCTCCTTCAAATCAACCCGGACATGATTGACCGAATGGCCGTCAAAAATTATTTTTGATTTTTCCATCAACATCAAGAGCATCTCGGCGGCATCCCCGCTGGGGAGGTAAGGCTTGATATTTTTATCGAGAATATCGTGAGGGGGATACGTCTTGACTTTCAGATATTCCTGGGGTTTGCGTGTTTTCAAAACGAGAAGATGCCTGTAGCTTTTGCCGGCATAAAATTTGATCCCCTCATGAACAATGGAGGCATTCAGGGCATTAATCAAGATGGACGCCTCTTTCGTCGGGATATGACCGGCGCTGTAATCAATCATTTTTCCGTTTTCAACCGTCACCAGATTGCAGCGGAAGGCCACTTCGTCGTCATGGAGAACAATGTTCAGATTGGCCGCTTCCAGAGGGGCACGGCCCGTGAGATATATCTTGGGATCATAGCCCAAAATGGCCATGTTCCCGACATCCGAACCGGGTTTCATCCCGTCAGGGATCGTCTGAACCAGTCCCGTACAGCCGTGCTGGGCCAAATAATTCATGTTGGGTGTACGCGCGATCTG
>CAYIQK010000014.1:0-15451 GCA_964365515.1 uncultured Planctomycetales bacterium
GGAGATACAGACCTCTGGTGTTCCAGTTATCCTGCCAAGGGTAATGGCTGGGTAGTCATGTCTGGAAAGGATAAGCGCTGAATGCATATAAGTGCGAAGCCAGCCTCAAGATGAGGCATCGTTCCTGCCGCAAGGCGGGTGTAGGCTCCTCGTAGACTACGAGGTTGATAGGCTGCGTGTGTAAGCCCTGTAAGGGGTTTAGCTAAGCAGTACTAATAAGCCAAAAGCTTGACCATTATTTATTTGCATTCTATCTTACATAATTGTACATTTTTTTCCGGTAACTTTACTGAAGGGGCAACACCCGTTCCCATTCCGAATACGGCAGTTAAGCCCTTCAAGGTCGATGGTACTATAGTCGCAAGGCTATGGGAGAGTAGAACGTTACCGGATTTGAATTATCCCCGTCTCAACTTGTTTGAGCGGGGATTTTTTTATTCGTTTTCGCATTCATTCCATGATTTGCTTAGGGGTGAATCCGAAAACGAATAACCCCGACGAGTATGCCAAAATTGTCGCAGAAAATTTCGGCATAGATTACGAGTCGTGGTATATCTTTAGGAAGGACAATATGGAACAACACAGCCGCGCCTTTCAATTTCACCCTTACGAAGTGGCATTTTGCGGTTATTCACATAGCGGCAAGACGACTCTCATCACCCATCTTCTCGAGAAATTTTTGGGAAGTTGCACGATCGGGTACATCAAACATGATGTTCATTCCTTTGGAATGGATCATCATGGCAAAGACACTTTCCGCGCCAAGGCCAGTGGCGCGCACACCGTGTTCATTAGCGACCCTAATCATTACGCCCTCATTCGCTCAGGCCAGATTGACCCTGTGGTATACAGCCATGAATTTCTGGAGAATGATCTTGTTTTTGTGGAAGGGTATAAATCTTCCGATATGCCAAAATTCATTCTTGTGGATGATCGGGCCGAGATTTTAGAGAAGGAAAAATCTCTGCGCCATATCATCGCGTATGTTGGCGACCCGAAGCAACAAAGCAAGATCCCTGCCCAACAGACTTATTTTCATCGGGATGATGTGGAGGGGATCGCGCAATGTCTTCTCGCGCATCTTAAAAAACAGGTCGGTCAGATTCCCATCTACGGTCTTGTCCTCGCCGGCGGGGGAAGCACTCGTATGAAAAAGGATAAGTCTCAGTTGGAGTATCATGGTCAGAGTCAGTCCGTGCACTGTTTTGAACTGCTTTCTAAGTATTGCGATCAGGTCTTTATCTCAAACCGTCAGAATCAGGTGTACCTCTCCGGACATAAGACACTGCCTCAAATCCATGATACATTTACCGACATAGGGCCGTTGGGTGGGATCTTGTCTGCCATGACCAGATCTCCGGAGGCGGCATGGCTGGTCCTGGCCTGTGACCTGCCTTTTGTCAATCCGCGGACGATCGAAACCCTGATTCACAGAAGAAATCCGTTCAAAATGGCTACGGCTTATCAGAACGCTGAAAATCATCTTCCAGAACCCTTGTGCGCCATTTATGAACCCAAAGCCGTATTCCGGCTTTTGCAATTTTTAGCGTGCGGTATCCATTGTCCCCGCAAAATCCTTCTCAATTCTTCCGTTGAGTTGATTCTGCCGGATGAAAATCTCGCCTTAGACAATGTCAATACCCCCGAGGAATATTCCGAGGCCATCAAACGCATCAAAAAATAAATTTGGTTGCATCGTGTCAATAAAAACGTTGACACCTTAATCAGCGGGAGTATAATTCGAGATAATCTTCCCTGTCTGAAAATTCTTTTAAACGATAATGCCTCTCAAAATACGGATTCCTGACGACAACTATTGGAAAGAACAAATCAAGTGTCAGTACGCCTGCCCTGTACAGACGGATGCCCGCGGTTATGTCAGGGCACTCGCCGAAGGAAATTTTGAAAAAGCTTATCTGATTGCCCGCGCGCCCAATCCATTGGCTTCCATCTGTGGGAGGGTCTGCGGGGCTCCCTGTGAGGCGGCATGCCGTCGGGGGAGTATCGATCAGAGCATCTCCATCCGCGGATTGAAGAGGTCAGCCATTGAAGGAAGTCATGCCTCTGTTTTGAAGCCGCTTGAACTCGTCCGCAAAATCAGCCTGTCATTGTCCGAACGGAATTGTACCGGTATTGATGATTTGGGTTGTTTTTTAGACAGCATTGACCAAGGGACGTTCGGCAAGGCTCAAGGGAAAAGTATCGGCATCATCGGTTCCGGGCCGGCAGGTTTGGCGGCGGCCCATGATCTGGCCATTATGGGTTTCTCGGTGATGGTCTATGAAATGGAGCCTGTCCCGGCCGGGATGCTTTATCTGGGGGTTCCGGAATATCGTCTTCCCCGAAAATTGATTGAAGCGGAAGTGGATGTGATCAGGGCGTTGGGCGTCGAGATCGTGACAAATTGTACGGTCGGCGATGATGTCATGTTGGCGGAGCTTAAGGAAACGCATGATGCGGTTGTCATTGCCGTTGGCTGTAAAAGATCGAGGTCATTGCCTCTTCCCGGCAGTGAGGCCGAGGGGGTTCTCGGCGGAGTTGAGTTTTTAAGAGAGGTGGCTCTCAGTCTGCCGCATAAAATCGGGAACAATGTGGCGGTGATCGGCGGCGGGAATGTGGCTTATGACGTCGCACGCACGGCCTTGAGACGCCAACAGATGGACATTGCCCACACCGCCTTCTTAGAGCGGGCGGGCGTGAAGGTGACCCTGTGCTGTATCGAACGCCGCGAAGAGATGCTCGCCGATGAGCTCGAAGTTTTGGAAGGCGAAGAGGAGGGGATCTTTCGTCAGAACGGCTATGGCCCTCAGAAGATTTTGACAGAAAATAACAAAGTCAAAGGCGTGCTTTTCTATAGGGTCATTTCGATCTTTGATGAGAACAAACGGTTCAATCCGAAGTACGATCCCAATGATCAGATCATTTTGGAAGCAGATACGGTTCTGTTTGCCATTGGACAGAAGTCGGACATCTCGTTCATCGATCCGGCAAGGGACGGCATCAAAATCAATGAACGAGGCGTGATTGTCTGCAATCCTGAAACTTTGGAGACAACAGCCCCAGGGGTTTTTGTGGCTGGAGACCTCGCGCACGGCCCGCGTCTGATGATCGATGCCATTGCCAGCGGCAAGAAGGTGGCACGGTCGATTTATCAGAAATTGACGGGGCAGACGCTTGAGGCGGCCACACTGCAGTTTCATGCGCCCATTGAGGACTATTCGCGCGAGTTGGGTTATGAAAAACTTCGCCGTCAGGTTTTAAGGACGGTGGATGTTCATGACCGTCTTCGTGACGCCGATGTTGTTGTGGAGAAGGGTTTCACCCGCGGGCAGGCCAGAGTGGAGGGATCCCGCTGTTTGGATTGCGGAGTCAATACGATTTTTGACGGTAACCGCTGTATCCTTTGCGGAGGGTGCGCTGATGTCTGTCCTGAACTTTGTCTGAAACTGGTGTCCGTTTCGGATCTGGAAGGGGATCAAGATTTCGGTGACCTGGTTGACCTCATCAAGGAAAAGAAAGAAACAAAAGTGTTGACCGCCATCATCAAAGATGAAGAAAAGTGCATCCGCTGCGCCTTGTGTGCCATCAGGTGTCCGACGGGAGCGATTACGATGGAACGATTCACATTCAAGGAGTGTCTGAAATGAGCGTGCCGCAGGAGGGGTTGAAATGCGATCTGGTTCAGCGACCTGATCAGAAGATAAGCCGCCGGGATTTTTTGGGATTCTC
The DNA here is from genome assembly GCA_964365515.1 of uncultured Planctomycetales bacterium. Taxonomy (GTDB): domain Bacteria; phylum Omnitrophota; class Gorgyraeia; order Zapsychrales; family Zapsychraceae; genus CAYIQK01. The sequence goes on from CAYIQK010000014.1 coordinate 3,730, forward strand.
CGCCTTTTGGGCTTGTGTGACGGCCTGGATCCTGACAACGGTGGGGTTATTGAAATTTCCAAAACCCGCATTATTGCCGGACGTCTCCAGGGTTTTTAAGATTGGCCGGCCGGAGGATTTCCCCGTCGGGACGACACGGATCATCGAAGAGAAAAAGGTATTGGTCCGCAGGGACGAAAAAGGGATCAGTGCCATTTCTCTTGTTTGCACGCATCTGGGATGTATTGTCGCTAAAACGGAGAAGGGATTTTCGTGTCCCTGTCATGGATCCAAATTCAATGAATCGGGGGATGTTCTCGGCGGGCCGGCACCCAAATCTTTGAATTGGCTGGAGATAAGCCAGCTTCCCAACGGGAAATTGGTTGTGAACGCCGGCAAACAAGTTCCTGTCGGCACAAAATTTGTTGTGTGAGGAAAGATAAAAATAAGGGAGCACCCTCAATATGTCTTTCGATAGAGTCGAAGCCGTCAGAAAATTTTTCCGGAATTTATCCGAGTTCCCCAAGACTTTTTGGGGTTCGTTCATCCGGCATGACAAACCCACATCGGACCGTGCCCGCAGTCAGGTCATTTTTGGCAATTTCTTCCTTCACACGATCAGCACGCGTATTCACCGGTATTCTCTGCGGCCGACTTTCACGTTCGGATTGGGGGTGATTGCGGCTTCTTCCTTTATGATCCTTTTGGTGACGGGGATTTTGTTGATGATTTACTATAAGCCTTCGGTGGAATTGGCCTATGATTCGATCAAGGATATTCAGTTCATTGTGCCTGGCGGGCGTTTCATCCGCAATGTACACCGATGGGCGACCAACGTGATGATTGTCAGTGTCTTTTTGCATATGGCGAGGGTGTTTTACACGGCCGCTTATAAACACCACAGGGCATTCAACTGGGTGCTCGGGATCATCCTTTTGATTTTGACCCTGTTGTTGAGTTTCACCGGATATCTATTGCCATGGGATCAATTGGCGTATTGGGCCGTGACGATCGCAACAAATATCGCGGCCTCGGCGAATGAACTGACGGATGCCCTCAACCTGACCCAATATTTTGATGTGGGCCGGTTGATGAAGATTCTTTTATTGGGATCGGAGGAAATCGGCCAGGACGCCCTGATACGGTTTTACTGGATGCACTGCATCATCCTGCCTTTGGCGTTGACAATGGTGTTGGGGATTCACATGTGGCGTGTGCGCAAAGACGGCGGCTTGGCGCGGCCGGATAATTTGACTGAGGAAGATCTCCAGGGGACGCCCAAGGATCCTTTGTCTGACAATGTGTTCACGCATGCGCCGCAGAAGACCTACGGGTTGATGTGTCTTGTGAAGGGAAAGACAGCGGTTGTCGGCCGCGGCCCCGAGCAGACGGTATCGAGCTGGCCGCATTTGATGATCCGGATTATGGCCCTTTTCATGATCACCTTCGCGATCACATGCGTTTATTCGTATTTTCTGGATGCGCCGCTCAAAGAGATGGCCAACCCGGCGGTGCCGGAAAATCCGGCCAAGGCGCCGTGGTATTTTCTGGGACTGCAGGAATTGGTGTCCTATTCGGCATTCATGGGGGGCATGGGGATTCCGTGTCTGGCTTTGTTGGGACTGGCGTTGATTCCGTACCTGGACAGAGAGGAACAGGAGATCGGCCGGTGGTTCGACAATCAGACAGGCAGGCGTGTGGCGCTGTTATCATTTGTTTATTCCATTGCGGTTGTGATCGGGATGCTTGTGTTTACGGTGAGTTTCGGATGGCTGAGGAATTGGTTTCCGCACATCCAGCAGATCGTCATCATTTTTGTTAATCCGGGGACGGTTTTGGTGACGCTGTTTGTGATTTGGTCGTTTTATTGTATGGCGAAATACAACTCGACACGAATGGCGGCGATAGCCCTGTTCACGTGTTTTTTGGTTGCCTTCGTGATCTTGACGTATTTCGGGACATATCACCGCGGGCCAAACTGGGACTTTTACTGGCTTCAGAGCCAATGGCCGGTGCATTAGGTCATCCATAAGCATCGATTTGAGATCCCCCATGTTTGTCTTCCAACGTTGCTAAATCGCTAATGATGAAGAAAACAATTCTCATATCCAGCTTGATTATTATTGCCGTTTTGTTTGCCGAAGCCTACCGTGAGAACCTGAACATGGATTGGCAGCATTATCAGCGGTTGTATCAAACCCGGCTGATCGGTATAGCCAAGACCGCTTCAGAGAAAAAATTCGCCGAACAGTATGAGATCAAAATGCGCCAGATCGTGCTTCCGGATCTCAAACGCGTCGACCGCTGTGTGATTTGCCACGTTGGTTTGGAAGATGAGCGGATGAAGGATATGCCCAACCCCTTAAAAACGCATCCCGGCGATTATCTGGAGATTCACGAATCTGAGCGTTTTGGCTGTACCATCTGCCACGATGGTCAGGGGCAGGCGATCAACTTTGAGGATGCCATGGCCCATGGGCATGGCCAATACTGGGAGAAGCCGGCCCTGCTGAAGCCTTTTCTTGAGGCGAATTGTTACCGCTGTCACCGCACGCCTCTGGCGCAGACCCCTCATTATAATATCGGAAAATTTACATTCGAGACCAAGGGATGTCTTGGCTGTCATCAAGTTGACGGGAAGGGCGGGGTCAAGGGCCCTGACCTTTCGGATTTAGGCAACGCCAATTTTCATGTCAAGTCCCCCATCCTTAAAAATCGCCAAAAGCTCCTCAAGAAATTCTCCGAGAATGTGAACCTCGCTTATATTTACGAGTCGGTCAAATTTCCTCATGATCAGCCCAAAGATTCCAAGATGATTGATTATCGTCTAACGGAAGAAGAGGCTGTCAACCTCACCGTTTTTCTAAAGAGTTTGACGACGGATGCGGTTCCTCAAAATCTGATCCCTCAGGAAGCCCGCGGGGCGGATGACGCCGACGCTTTAGGAAATGGCGCGATCTTGTACGCGCAGTATTGTTCGGCCTGCCACGGGCTTGACGGCCGGGGGACGCATCTGCCGGAATTGGCGAAAATAGGACCGGCCGTCGGCAATGAAGAATTCCTCGCGATCGCCGATGAGAAACTCCTGGAACACGTGGTGAGCTATTCACGCGGCGGCGAAATGCCAGCGTTCAAAACAACGGGCGGGCTGACGACGCTGGAAATCCAAGAAATCGTCCGTTATCTGCTTTCCTTCCGCAGGATCCCGCCGTCATTTGAGGAGGTTATGGCCGTTGAAGGAAATCCCAAGTACGGGGAAAATTTCTTCAGGGTGAACTGCGCCAATTGTCACGGGATCGACGGCAAGTATGGTCAGGATCTCATCGGTCCGACGCTCAATAACCCCACCCTGCTGGGGCTGGCCACGAAAAAGTTTTGGTACAACACCATTGTCCGCGGCCGCGCCGGAACCGCCATGCCGGCATGGCATTTCTTAAATAAAGAACAGCTTGCCGATCTCATCGCTTTCTTTGAAGACTTGAAGCCGAAGAATTTGGATAAAGAAAAGACGATGGTGAAAGTGTGGACTGACGCCTCTAAGGAAAACGGAAAGAAGCTTTTTGACGGGCAATGCGCGATTTGTCACGGCATTGATGGAATGGGAGGCATGGGGCCGAATCTTCAAAACGTGGAATTTCAGAAACAGGCGGACGCGGAATTTATATTCAATGTCATGTCTCAAGGCCGTTCGGGGACTGCCATGCCGAGTTGGAATCAGCTCACTCCGCAGGACGCCGCGGATATCATTGCTTATGTGAAATCATGGCAGGCCGGTGAATCCGCTCCATTATCCGATGAGCGTATTATCGGTTCCGAGAAAGAGGGCGAAAAGATTTTTGACAGGTCTTGCGCTCAGTGTCACGGCGTCTCGCCTCGGGCGATGGTGGGGCCGGCGGTCTTGTCGGAAGGGTTTTTGAAACAGGCGAGTGATCCATTTATCAAGAATATGATCATGTATGGGCGAAGCCACACACCGATGCGGCCGGCCTTCCAAGGAGAAGGGGGTATCATCGAATTGATCGAGGAGGAAGTCAATTCGGTTGTGGCTTATATCCGGTCATTAGAGGAAAATCCTGTTGTCTTGGAAGGAAAATCTTCTGTCCAGGGCGATCCTCAAGTCGGTAAAGCCCTGTTTTCCAGAAACTGTGCCCAGTGCCACGGGGACTTCGGCGAGGGCGGCAACGGCCCGGCCATCGGCAAAAAGGGTTTCTTAGAGACGGTCTCGGACGGTTTTATTTTTGCCATGGTGCGGATGGGACGGGGAGATTCCGAAATGAAGGCCTTCCCGCCGCATGGCAGCGGATTTGCCAGTTTAAGCGACAAGGATGCGGCCGATATCATCAGTTTTTTAAGATCGGGTCTCAACAAGGCCGATCAGCACGCCAAGAAAGTGCAGGGCGTCCCCGGCCGCGGTAAAGCGCTTTTTGATCGCGGCTGTGCCCAGTGTCACGGCAAAGACGGACGCGGCGGCATCGCTCCGGATTTGAATAATAAATTTTTTATGGAGGCTGTCTCAGACAGTTATCTGCAGGCCACCATGGCCTTGGGCCGCCACAATACGCAGATGCGCTCCATGATGAAAGGCGGCAGCGGTGTCGTTGAGCTTTCATCGCAGGACGTGAATGATATTATCAGTTACTTACGATCGTTAGTTGAAAAAGATATTGAAAGGAAGGGAAGATAAAATGAAAAGTCAAAAATGGTCTATGTCGCGGCGGAATTTCCTCAAAGGCACTGTGGCCGGCGCGGCCGCCGTCGGGATGTCGGATGTCCTGTTCAGTCCGGAAAAGGTTTTGGCCGAAGAGCTGGGGCTTGTCTCCAAACTCAAGGAATACGCGGCCCAGTGCCCTTATTGCGGGGTCGGCTGCGGGACAATTATTAAGGTTGATGAAGCAACGGGCAGGGTCATCGGATGCACACCGGACAAACAGCACCCCACCAATAAAGGCGTGCAGTGCATCAAGGGGTTGAATGCCGATGAGCCGATTTATATTGACCGCTTGACTAAGGTTTTGATTCGCAAGGATATGAGCGATCCTATGACGGGCCATGTCTCCAAGTCTAAGGGCAGTTTCAAAGACAGCGATTTCAGGGAAGCGACTTATGAGGAGGCCGAGGAAATCATTGCCCATAAGCTGGCGGAGATTTATAAGCAGTTCGGCGGCAACACCATCGGCCTTTACGGCTCGGGGCAGTTGACCGTTGAGACCCAGTGGATTGAGAACAAATTCATGAAGGGGATTCTGACATCCAACTCCATCGAGGCCAATGCCCGCACCTGTATGACCTCGGCGGTCACGGCGTACATCGCGACCTTGGGATCGGATACGCCGCCTTTGTCCTACGACGATATTGAATTGAGCGATATGCTCCTTTTCTGGGGGCATAATCCGCGCGAGGCCCATACGATTATGTTCTGGCGCTGCGCGGATCATAAAAAGGCTAATGATATTCCAACGGTCATCGCTGACCCGCGGCGCACCGGATCAGTCCAGGCGCTGGAGGCGATCAATCCGCGCAACAGTTATCATTTTCCGACGATTAACGGCGATATTTCCATCTTAAATGCGATTGGCCATGTCCTGGTGACCGACCATGAAGATGTGATTGATTATGCGTTCCTTAAGGAAAATGTGACGGGCTGGGAAGAGTATATTAAGATGGTCAAAGAAGAGTATAAACCCGAAGATGTGACAGACAGGACCATGGTAGACCCTCAGCTTATCCGTAAAGTGGCCGCTGAATGGGCCGAGGCGACCCGCAAAGGAAAACAAAGAGGTGTCGGCGGCGTCATTTCTTTTTGGGGCATCGGATATAATCAGCATATTCATGGCCAGCATAATGTGATCAGCATCATCAATCTCCATGCCTTGACCGGCAATATTGGAAGACCGGGCTGCGGGCCGTTTTCCATGACGGGCCAGCCCAACGCCATGGGCGAACGCCTGATGGGCGGGCTGACGGGACGGCTCCCCTTTAACGTCGGGCTGGACAACAAGGCGCACCGTGACTGGATTGCCCAGAGCTGGAAAGTTCCCGTGGAGCGGATGGATACCGTGGCCATGGCCCAGAATCCGGGGATGATGGTCGGCATGTTTGAGCGCGCCCTCAAAGGGGATGTGAAGGCCATGCTCTATATGTACACGACCCACATCCATCAGCCGGATTTGAACAATCTGATCCGGCCGGCCATGACCAAGATGTTTGTTATCGTGCAGGATATTTACCGTCATGCCCCGAACGTCCTTTACGGCGATGTCATCCTTCCGGCCTTGACGTGGGGAGAGTGGCAGGGCGGGACCTATATCAGCTCGGAGAGGCGGTTTAATGTCGTGGATGGCATTGGCAAAGGCGCCCCCGGTCTTGAGCAGTGCATCCCGGATCTGGACTATGCCATTGATAAGGCCAAAAAGATCGCTACCCTGATAGGGTTGGACGGCGAGAAAATATTCCCTTATAAGAAAAAGAAATATCATCCCGACGGGCCTCTTCTCTATGACACGGAAGAGGTTTTTGAGGAGATTGTGAGGGCATCCAAGGGGACGGACTGCGATATGACCGGGATGCTGGAGGTCAAGGAGCGCGACGGAATAGGACTTTATGATCAGATCCGCCAGTTGAAGGGCATTCAGTGGCCGGCGCCTAATTATGAGATTGCCAAAGCCGGAGGAACCAAAAGGCGGTACATGGGACAGGAAGGCTGGGCGGGGAAACCCTACGGCAATTTCAGACACACGGACGGTAAACTGCATATCAAGTCGTGCCGTCAGGATTATTCCAAACGCAAAGAGGTCATGGCCGAATTGGTCAAGATGGGGACGGTCGAGGGATATTATACGCTTGACCACCAGGACGTCCTGATTAAGGCGCGGGACATGGCCCTCACCCCCGACATGCCGGACATAGAGCTCCTGGGGAGCAACTGGAAGGATCTCCCCAAAGACAAGTATCCGTTTTGGCTTGGTCTGGGAATTGTGTACGAACATTTTCATTCGGCCAAGACGATCCGCGGAGCGACGACGCGGCGCCTTGTGCCGGAGCAGTACGTGGAGATGCACCCGGATGATGCCGCGGAAAACGGCCTGCGTGACGGCGATAAAATCCGCGTGATCACCAGGCGCGGCTCTTACGAAGGGCGGGTCAGCGTCGGCGGCTACCGCAGCAAGGTGAAACCCGCGCGCAATGAGGTCCCCAAGGGGTATATTTTTTCGCCGTGGAATCTCTCCGTGGCGGACTCTGCGGACCCTGCGGAAAATAAATGGCTGGTGAATACCACTTCCCACAGGGCATATGACCCGGTCTCCGGCCAGGTGGATTATAAAAAATTGGCAGCCCGCATCGAGAAAATTTAAAATATAAAAGACCGAGGACCATAGACTATAGACCATGGACATTGACAAAGGTCTTTTGTCTGTGGTCTTTTGTCTTTAAGATATGGCAAAGATGAAGAGAAGAGTTTTCTTTAGATATTTTTTGATGGTATCATCGGTTGTTTTTTTTCCCTCTCAGTGGCTGGAAAAATTGCTGGGAACAGCCGAGGCGGCTGCCTTACCTAAACCTAAGAAAGTTTATTTGCGGCCGCCTGGGGCATTGCCTGAAGAAAAATTTCTGGCGACATGCATCAACTGCCACCGCTGCGGCCAGGCCTGTCCGAGCGACTGCATCAAGTACATCCATGATCCGTTAAATCCTGTTGCGCACGATACGCCTTATATCGTGCCGCGCGAAAAGGCTTGTATCCTGTGCATGAAATGCACCCAGGCCTGTCCGTCGGGGGCGCTACAGCCTGTGGCTGACGATGAGGGCGAGACGATATTGAAGCATGTGAAGATGGGAACCGCCGTCGTGGATACAAATATCTGCAATTCCTACAACGGCTATACCTGCGGGGTCTGCGTGCGGGCATGTCCTTTCAGCGGGGTTGCCTTAAAGGCCGAGACGTGGGAGCGGCCGGTTGTTATGGAAGACAAATGTGTGGGCTGCGGCTTGTGCGAACAGAGCTGTATCCATTATCCGCAGGCGATCCGTGTTGTTCCGATCCGCAAGGCGTAGAGAAAAAGCGAAGATGATTACAAAATTTCGACGAATACTTCAAGTGACGATCCTATCGGGGATTATCCTGACGGCCTATTTTCATCATTACGAAAATCAGAAGGTCAAGTATGGGGGAGAGGCCATCATACGGGATTCCGTTGTTTTACGCGCTATTGACAAAGCCGTTGGCCGCATTGAAAACCGCACTCAACTCATAACATTTTTTAAGGGCGATGTGTGGACAGCCCAGATCGGGAAATGGAAATTGACGGACCCGTTGGCCTTTTTCGGAAATTTGAGCCGGACGAAGGAGATTTACTGGCCGTTATTTTTTTCTGCCCTGATCCCAATAACGGCAACGGTGCTCCTGGGAAAGATTTTCTGCGGATGGATTTGTCCCATAGGGCTCTTATTCGAGTGGAATAGCCGATTGCGCCGGTTCTTAAAGAAAGCGGGCCTTCCGCTTTTTGACTTCAAACTGCCGGCTACCGTTAAATTTTTCATCTTGGGAGGAGGACTTTTGACGGGTCTGATTTTTGGCGCGCATTATTTTCTTATCATTTATCCGCCTAAACTTATCTCCGGCGAGATTTATTTAGGAATAACACGATCGACGTTGAGCTATGGCACTATTTTTATTCTTATTCTTCTTTTATTGGAGCTGTTTTTTGCGCCGCGGTTGTGGTGCCGAAGCCTTTGTCCCGGCGGCGCCCTTTATACGCTTTTCAGCAAATTCAGATTTTTACGCATCAAAAATGACAGGGCACGCTGTATTGACTGCGGTATCTGCGATCGGCTTTGTCCTTATGAAATCAATCCTTCTCAAGGAGACTTATCCGCGGAATGCGATCACTGTTCGATATGCGTTGAGAGCTGTCCTGTTAAAACTTTGTCATTTTTTGTGTCAAGACCCAAGGTGAGGGGTTTTCAGCGCGTGGTGAACTTGAGCGGACCACCGCGCCTGCCTGCCGTTAAGGGAGGTCGCGGCAGGCGTTTCTTATCGGCCATAGTTTTTGCGGGCGTTCTTTTGATGGCAGGGAATGGATATGCCCACCACATCCGCGGCCTTCCGCATTACGGTTATTCCAAGAATTATCCGCAGACTCCCACCTATGAGGAAACGCGGATTGTGGATGACTGGCAGATTGTGTTTTCTTTCATTAAGATTTTTGAGACGAAAAACTGCGACCTGGCCGTTTATTTAAAAAATACTAAGACCGGCGAACCGTTTCACGGTGTTGTGACCTTTAAGGTCTTTGCCCAGTGGGATGACCCTGATCGTGTGCATTCCTTTGACGCCCATGCGCATGCAACCAATACGTATCGGATCGGCTGGGTCTATGAGAAAGACGGCATCTATACGCTGCGCATTACATTCAACGACGGCCATCAGACGTATGTGGAAGATTTCAAGATGCAGATGGGCAATGTTGGTTTTAATAAGCTTTGGCTGATTCTGCCTGGATTGGTTATTTTGATTTTGGTTTTATTAAATGTTTTCAAACGATTTAAAAAATAATGCAGGGACAGGTTTGAAACCTGTCCCTGCGGGTAAATCTCCCGTGCGATCTATTCTTTGTTTAATGATGTGGTTAATCTCCTCGGCTGCCTTTGCCGCCGAGCAGGGGTTCTGCCCGATTTGCGGGATGAAGATGCCCTGCCCGATGAAGTGTATCGCAGCCACGACGAGTTCGACGGGCGAGAAGATGATGCTCATGTCCGGTCTTCCGGCGTGGCTATTTTTCGCGGGGATTGCCCTGGTTCTGATTGTGTCTTTCGTTGTGGTGGAGATCTTAACCCGGGCAAGCCGCGGTCAGCAGGAGTATCCGAGATTTGATATCCTCAAAATGGGATTGATTAAGTCTGTGGTGAAGAAACCCTATTTTAAGTTTTTGTTTCAATTTCCGATGTTTCTTCTTTTTTTGTTTATCATCTATGCGGGGATCTTCGGCCACGGGATCATCAACATCGCGCCGATCTTGACCTGGACCATCTGGTGGGCTGGGTTAGTCTTTTTGATTTTATTTTTCGGCAAGGCCTGGTGCTTTGTCTGTCCGTGGGATTTCGTGGCCACGTTATTTCAGCATGGAAAGCCCTTCGGCGTCAGCAAGGCCCCTTTCACATTGGGTTTGAAATGGCCTCGGGGGTTGAAGAACATTTACCTGGCCATTGGGCTTTTCATCGTGCTGACGTGGTTTGAACTCGGGTTTAAGGTCACGGCTTCCCCGCGCATTACAGCCGAGCTTGGGATCTTGATGATTTTTCTCTCAGTTGTGCCGGCGCTCATCTTCGAGAAACGGTCATTTTGTAAATACGGGTGTCTGGTGGGACGCATCTCGGGATTGTACGCCATGTTTTCGCCTGTCGAGGTGCGCAGTAAAAACATTTTTGTCTGCGCCTCGTGCAAGACCAAGGACTGTTACGCCGGAAACGAAAAAGGGAATCCTTGTCCGACGTCGCTGGTGGTTCCCCAGATTTCGGAGAACACCTATTGCATCCTGTGCACCGAGTGCGTCAAAAGCTGTCCGCACGATAATGTAGCGATCAATATCCGCCCTTTCGCCACGGATCTGAAGCGTTTCAAGAAGGCCAGGGTTGATGAGGCCTGGCTGGCCGTCATCTTGCTGGCGCTGACGTCCTTTCACGGTCTGACCATGACACCTTTGTGGGATTCGGCTCAAGGGGTGTCGGTTGTCGGCGCTCTTCGCCGTATCCTGAATATAGGGCATCTGCCGGCCTTCACTCTGGCTATGCTTTTAGTCAATGGTTTGTTGATGGGGATCTATTATCTCATTTGTGTCATCACGCGGCGGTTCGCCGGTGATCCTCGTGTCTTAACCAAAGATATATTCTTCTGCTACGCGTATTCCATTTTGCCGGTTGCCCTTTTTTATCATCTGGCGCATAATGGGATGCACTTATTTATGGAAGGTCAGATGGTCGTGCCGCTTTTGTCGGATCCTTTGGGGAGGGGCATGAACCTCTTTGGGACCGCCGCGTGGCATCTGGGTCCGATCTTGTCGAGCCAAAGCATCTGGGTTCTTCAGGTTGGGCTTGTCTTGACCGGGCATATCTTTGGGATTATCATCGCGCATTATGTCTCCCGTAAACTTTACGCCGATCCGAAAAGGGCTATGCGTTCTCTGCTCCCAATGCTGATGGGGATGATTTTTTTCTCTTTTGTCTCTTTGTGGATTATGCATCTAGATATGAACATGAGAAGCAGTTTGATGTGAGAGGTCCAAGGTATGAACGAAGAGCCGTTATCTCGCAGGGATTTCTTCAGGTACAGTTTCGACGGTATCGCTCAGACTTTTAAGGAGACCGCCGTTGCCCTTTGGGCCAAGGACGAGATGCCGGCGCCCAAACCGGAATTCATCCGTCCGCCCGGGGCTTTGCCGGAAGAAGAGTTCCTCCAGAAATGCACGCGCTGTAATGAATGTGTCAGGATTTGTCCTGAACAGTCGGTGATGAAGTTTGTCGGGGAAGGGTCTGTGCATCATCTGACGCCGATTTTGAGTCTGCGCACATCGGCGTGCGTGCTGTGCGAGGATTTTCCTTGCGTCCGTGTTTGCGAACCTCAAGCCCTCGTGATGCCGCCGTCGACATCTCAGGTGAGAATGGGTATCGCCGTCATCAACGTCAAACTCTGTCACGCCTGGCAGGGGATGGACTGCGACTATTGCGTCAAGGAATGTCCGTTCCCGGG
>CAYIQK010000014.1:15551-19891 GCA_964365515.1 uncultured Planctomycetales bacterium
TGTGATGAAAATGGATACGCCGTTATTACCCTTAGTCCAGAAATATTTTGAACAGGACCCTGTCTCCGCGACGCATACCTTGGAGACGATCGGCGCTGATGAGGCCGCGGAAATCTTAGGCCACCTGCCGGTTTCGTTGGCAGTCGAGGCGTTCCGGCACCTCAATGACGCTTACGCGGCCGTCCTTCTTCAAAAACTACCGCACAGTTTTTTCAGGCGCATTGCTAATCATCTGGATACGCAGCAGAGCGCCAATATCCTGCTTCAGTTCTCGGACGAAAAAAGACAGGAATTCATCGCCGTCTTGGAGGACAATAAAAAAAAGGACATCCAGGATCTTTTGCGGTATCCGGAAGGAAGCGCGGGACGCATCATGTCCGTTGATTTCATCGCCTTTCACGGTGATGTCAAAATCAGAAGCGCGATTCCGAAAATCCGCCAGCTTGTTCAGCAAGGGGCCATGACTTCTTATATCTATGTGATTGACCAACAGGGGCATCTGGTGGGGATCATGAATATGAGGGATATGCTGTTGGCCGAAAACGATGATCATCTGGAATCCGTCATGCGCCGGGATATTTTCGCGGTCCATTGCTTTGACAATATTGCCGACATTGCCAACGAACTTTCGTCACGCAAATATTTCGCGGTTCCGGTCGTCGACCACGAGAACCGCCTGATGGGAGTGGTGAGGGCCGACCGCCTGATCAATGAGGTTAAAGAAGATGCCACGGAAAGTATTCAACGGATGTTTGGCGGAAGCGGTGATGAGAGGGCCTTCGCGCCTCTGCATATGTCCATGAAAGCGCGCCTGCCGTGGCTGCATATCAATCTGGCCACCGCCTTTTTGGCCGCCTGGGTTGTCTCCCTTTTTGAAGGCCTCATCGCGAAGATCACGGTTTTGGCGGTTTATCTGCCTGTTGTGGCGGGGCAGGGCGGAAACGCCGGCGCCCAGTCGCTGGCGGTTGTGATGCGCGGGATTGTCATGAGGGAGATCCCTCCCCACAAAGCGAAAAAACTCATTCTCAAAGAGACGGCACTGGGACTCTTGAATGGGATCATCATCGGTCTTGTGACCGGTGTGATCGCCTGGTTGTGGCAGGGCAATCCTTTCCTGGGGGTGGTGATCGGTTTGGGGATGGTTGTGAACCTGACCTTCGCCGGATTATCCGGCGCGGCTATTCCCCTGGTTATGAAGGCCCTTCATTTTGATCCGGCCCAGTGTTCAAACATCATCCTGACGACAGTGACGGATGTGATGGGATTTGTGGCCTTTTTGGGTTTTGCCGCTGTCTTCCAAAATTTTCTCATCACGCATTGAATACTTTGAGCGAGAGACTGATCCATATCCAATACTTTGCGCTCCTTCGCGAAGAAAGAGGCGTGGGGGAAGAGACTTTCAAGACAGCCGCTGCGACGGCCGGTGAGCTTTACGAAGAATTGAGGGGGAAATATCATTTCCGCCTGCCGGCGGAACGGTTGAGGGTCTCGGTCAATGATCAATTCTGTGACTGGCAGACAGAACTCAAATCAGGGGATTGTGTCGTTTTCATCCCGCCTGTCGCCGGCGGGTCAATCCTCTCATGAAAGGAAAAGGACAATGAAACGGTTAATGGTTCTCATCCTCACAATTTTATCCTTCGGCATTGCGAAGGCCGAGGCGGGAAAAATCCTCAACGAGCATTTGCCTGAGTGGATCAATGTGGATCTGCAGTTCCGGCACAGATTCGAATATCAGGACAATCTGGATTTTAACGACAGCGTGGATGATCAGATGGGATTCCATTTGTACCGGACGCGGCTGAATGTGACTCTCAAACCGATCGATCACTGGAAGCTTTTCACTCAGCTTCAGGATGCGCGGATTTCTCAGGGCGATTTTGACAACAAGACCTCGTATGAGAATTACATGGACACCCGTCAACTTTACGTGGAGGCGAATGATCTTTACAGCGCCGAGGGGATCGGATTGAAAGGAGTTGGTTTGCGGGCGGGGCGGCAGGAACTCTCCTACGGCGCCCAGCGGCTGGTGGGAGGATTCAATTGGTCCAATGTGGCACAAACGTTTGACGCGGGCAAGATCATGCTGGCCTTCGATCCGGGGAAACTGGATATTGACTTTTTCGGAGGGGCTAAGACGCCGAACAATTCCCCGAGGGAAGCGGATGATCTCTATGACGGATCAACCCAAGACATCCTTCGCGGTTATTATGCGGCCTACAAAGGGTTTAAGCAGGCCACGGTTGAAAACTATCTTCTCCACCGCAAGACCGACAAGAATGTCTCCTTCGGGCCAAGCGGCAGCAGGGAGATTGAAGAATATACCTTCGGCGGACGGATCAAGGGAAAGACCTCCGACAAGAGATGGGATTACGAACTCGAGGCGGCTAAGCAGTGGGGTGAGTTCGGCGCTCTCGATGTGGATGCCCTGATGGCGGTTCTGGTTTTAGGTTACACCATTGATTTTCAGTGGCAGCCGAGATTAGCCTTTGAGTTTGACTACGCCTCCGGCGACCGCGACGCATCGGACACCGACAGGGAGACCTTCGACAACCTGTATCCGACCAATCATATCCATTACGGATACATGGACAGGGTGAGTCTGCAGAACTTGAATGATTATCGCTTGACCTTTGGCGTGAAACCCACACCGAAGCTGGATCTACAGACGGATCTTCACTTGATTTATCTGGATACCGCCAAGGATTCCCTTTATAACGCGGGACGCGGTGTCACCCGAACGGCCGCGATCTCGGAGGTGAATACGCATGTCGGCAACGAATTGGACCTGCTGGCCCAGTATAAGATCTGCGATTACGCCGACTTTCTGGCGGGATATTCGCATTTTTTTGCCGGCAAATATCTGGAGGAAACCGGTGCTGCGGATGACGGGGATTTCTTTTATGTTCAAACGACCCTGAATTTCTAGTGCTGGAATTTTTTCATGCCTATTTGTATTCTTCGGCAATACCCTTACTGGACGTTGTCGTTCGTTTCTTTCTTGGTCAATATTCCTCTGGGATATGTCAGGGAGAGGCATCCTAAATTTTCCTTTCCGTGGCTTTTTTGGATCCATGCCTCAATTCCACTGATCATTTATCTGCGTGTCATCATGGGAACATCAATGATGTTTATCCCTGCAAGCATCTTTTTGGCCGTCGTGGGTCAGCTCGTGGGCGGCCGCTGGCGCAGGAGGACAATGACGGTGGAGGATCTGGAACGTCTTCAGCAGGTTCCACCGATCACGCCGCGGAATCATCAACGGATGGATGCATCCAGGACTACGGTCGTTTTGCTGAACATGGGCGGGCCGAGGACCAATGAGGACGTCCGGGATTTTCAGAGGAGACTGTTTAGCGATCCGCTTTTGATCCGATTTCCCCTGTCCTTCATTTCTCAGCGGATTTTCGCCTGGCTTCTGGCTGTCTTGAGAACCCGTAAGGCCCAGGCGAGGTACCGGTTGATCGGCGGGGGAAGCCCCATTTGGGAATCAACGCGCAAACAGGCTGAGGCGCTCAAGGGAGAGTTGAAAAAACGGGGGAGAAACGTTGATGTCGTGTTTTCGTTCAATTACAGCCCGCCCCTGCCGGAAGAGACGATTGACGAAGTTCGCGCAACCCGGAGGGAGCATCTCCTCTGTTTAAGTCTCTATCCGCACCGTTCTATGGCCACGACGGGATCGAGTATTCACCATTTGAAGAAGGCCGCCGGCCGCATGGCACCTTCGCTTCAGTTCCATGAAGGTGCCGGTTATCATCTGCACGACGGTTATATCCAGGCCTTTGTGGACCGCATCCATGAGCAGATCCGGCCCGGCGAGTCTTTGGATGATTTCTATCTGATTTTTTCGGCTCACAGTCTGCCTCTTTATCTTCTGACGGAAGGGGATCTTTACCCATTTCAGATTTCGCAGGCCGCGGCGAAGATTTTAACCCGGTTAGGGCGCAGTACCGGTTGGGTGATTTGCTATCAAAGCGCGGTCGGTCCGATCCGCTGGTTGAAGCCTTCCCTGCAAGATACGATTCAGGCTTTGAGCCGGCGGGGTTTTCGGAAGGTTCTCGTCATTCCGGTTTCTTTCGTCACTGATCATATCGAGACGTTATGGGAGATTGACATCGAATGCCGCAGATTCGCGGGCGACTGCGGCATCGAAGATTTTCGTATGTCCAAGGCCATCGAGTGCCATCCCGCTTTTATTCAGGCATTGGCTGACAGCGTCGAAGAGATGCTGTCAGCGCGGTCCGTTGACACAAAATCATGAAACACCCCTTTGATCTGGAACGCTATATCCTCGAGCATGTCTGTGATTCGCGCGAATGGCATCTGCCGTTTTTGCCGCC
>CAYIQK010000015.1:0-18942 GCA_964365515.1 uncultured Planctomycetales bacterium
TGGGCGGTGATCCTGGCCCGATATTCTTCCGAGGAGAAAAATCGTCCGATGAAGCACCTGCCTGCCTTTGTCGACAGCGCTGGAAAAGATACGCCGGATTCGCCTGCGGGCGGACCGGGGGTTGTTGAGGCCAAACCTTTTGAGTTTTACGCGGGGAAAATCGAGGGGCGCGATGTCTTTGAGGCTCCGTGGGAGAAACCGGCACCGGATTCCCATGCGCCGGCGGATCCGGCTTTGGGATTGAGCAAACGGTTGAAGGTGGTGGGGATTTTGCTGGATGAGGATCCCAAGGCCATCATCGAGGATCTTGAGACCAAGCAGACGTTTTTTTTGTCGCCCAAGGAGCGCATGGGAGATATCGTTGTTGATGAGATCCGCGAGGACAAGGTGATCGTGATTTTTAATGAGGAAAAAGTGGAATTGACGCCGTGAATGTTGTAATGTAAATCAGAATCAAAGACCTCCCATGAATATTCGTATCACAAAATATAGCCGTCTGGTCAATTTCTTTTTCGTGCTTGGCATGTCCATCTGTTTCACGATTGCCGCGCAAGCGCAAGAGGTTGACCCGCCCGTTTCCCTGGAGGATATTATCCTCACCGAAGAACCTTCTGAAGCCCCCTCGCCAGAGCTCGGCTTGGCGGGATTGACCGACGGCCCGCCCGCCGCCGCGTCCTTACAAACGAAGGACAGGAAAATTCTCGACGTCCTGGATCTGAAGAACATGGATGTCCTGGATGTCTTGAAGCTCATCTCCCAGAAAAGCGGCCTGAATATCGTCGCCGGACAGAATGTCAAAGGACGCGTCACGGTTTTTTTGAAGGATGTCGAGGTCCGCGAGGCCTTGCGGATCATTGTCGAGGCCTACGGCTGGGCCTATACCCAAGACGGGGAGATTATCAAGGTGATGACGGACCAGGAATATGAGGCCAAATACGGGCACAAATTCGGGCAGGAGATCCATACCCGCGTCCGCCAGCTTTTGTTTGCCAAACCAACCGCGGTGACGGCTGTCCTCAACGAGGTCAAAACTAAAACGGGGAAGATCATCGCGGATGAAAAATCCAGCATCCTGATCCTGATGGACGACGCAGCGAAACTCGAGGAGATGGAGATGCTCATCGGACGGCTCGATGTCCCGACCGAGACGCAAGTATTTGACTTAGGGTACGCCAAGGCCGAGGACCTTTCGGCCAAAATCGCGGAGGTGCTCACCCCCTCCGTGGGAACGATGAAATTCGATGTGCGTTCCAACCGGATTGTGGTCTCCGATACCCCCCAGGCGCTTCAAAGGGTGAGAAAGATCGTGGATGCCTTTGATGAGAGGGACAAGGAGGTGCTCATCGAGGCCAAGATCATCCAGATCACCTTGAGTGACGAACACAAAATGGGCATCGACTGGGAGGCCATTGTCTCGGATTATCATAGTCTGGACTTGACCAGCGATTTCGATGTGCTCGGGGCCTCCGACAAACGCGGGAAACTCAGCATTGGCACCCTCTCGAGCGGTGATTACACCACCTTGATCGAGGCCCTGGATACGGTGGGCAAAACGAATATCCTCTCGAGCCCGCGGATCACGGCGGTCAACAACAAAGAGGCCAAAATTTTAGTCGGCTCCACCGAGCCCTACGTGACGACAACCACGACGACACCTTCCTCCGGGCCGACAACGACCGCTGAGAGCGTCAATTTCATCGAGGTCGGGGTGAAGCTGTTTGTGACGCCGACCATTCACAACGACGGCTTCATCACCATGAAGATCAAGCCGGAGGTGAGCTCCGTGACGAGCAATTTGACGACCAGTAACAACAACACGATCCCCATTGTCGAGACCTCCGAGGCCGAGACAACAGTCATGGTCAAAGACGGCGTCTCGATCGTGATCGGCGGACTCATCAAAGAAGAGACCATCAAGGCGACGAAGAAAGTCCCTCTTTTGGGCGACATCCCTGTTTTGGGATTCGCCTTCCGCAGCCACAGCGACAGCGTCTCAAAAACAGAGATCGCGATTTTTCTAACGCCTAAAATCATCACGGGGGATGTTGACGAATCAAATCATTAAAAGGACATAAAGCGAAATTCGTCGTCATCGGCGCGGCGCGGGGAAAGACATGATCAAGATTTCTAAAAAAAAGGCGGAATTTTACGTCAAAAGATGGGAGGCTCTGCGGTAGGTTCAGGGGAAGCCGGAGATTTCGTCGCAGTTGGAAAAAGTTATCCGCGAGAGGAAAACAAGAATAAAAAACGCATGAATCCCGCTGATTGATCGATGTTCATCCGAACAAAACTTTTGATCCTATTTCTCGCCATTGCCCTCGTTCCGTTGCTTTTCATCGGAACGTTGAGCTTTTTCACGGCCCAAAACGCCCTTGAGAAGGTGACCCTCCTCAATCTTAACGCCATTTCTGAATTCAGGGAGAGCGAGCTCTTTCTTTATTTGGAGCGGTTGAAAACACGGACAGTGGATTTCTCCTCCGATGGTTTCATCAGTGGGAAATTGGAAGAGATCCGTGCTCAGTTCGCGGACAGGGAAATGCTGGTCAATGATCTCAGCCGTTATCTTGCCGAACATAAGAAAATCTTAGACCCCGCCTGGATGACCGTGGATGTCCTGGGCTTGGACGGCCGGATCATCGCATCGAGTGAGGCCGGCCGGATCAACACCGACAGATCCCAAGAGCAGTGTTTTCTCAACGGTCAAGAAAGAGTTTATATGAAAGGCCCTTATCGCGAGAATGGGGAGAAATTCACATTGGACATCGCGGCGCCCATTTACCGTCGCGGCCGGCCGTCGGAGGTGACAGGGGTGATCGTCAATCATTATGATATGGCCTCCGTTAATGAGATGATGAGAGGTGATTTGGTGCGCGGTTTTGGGGCCAAGACCCAGTTCAGGGGCATAGCGCAAACAGGGAAGACATATCTGGTCAATGAGGATCGATTCATCATCGGCGGTTTTTCCTTGGGCAGTCCCATTCCGTTTCAGTTGAAGGCAGACACCCTGCCGGTACGAAAATGTTTTGAAGAAGGCGGGGAGATGACCGGCATCTGGCCGGACTACCGCGGGGTGCCGGTGATAGGTTCTTCCATGTGCATCGCCGTTGACGGTTTGAAGTGGACGCTCATCACAGAGCAGGATCAAGACGAGGCCTTTGCCGTGATTTCCGGTCTTGGGCGTTTTTCCATGTTTTCTGCTGCCATTGTTGTATTTTTGATAAGCATTATTGCTTTGTCCACCGCAAAAATGATTGCGGATCCTATCTCTGCACTGCATAGAGGAACGGAGATCATCGGCCATGGCAATTGGAACCATAAGGTCGGTACCGGGAAACGGGATGAAATCGGCCAATTGTCCAGGGCCTTCGATCAGATGGTGGTGAATTTAAAAGTGATCACCGCATCACGGGATGAGTTGAACAGGGAGATTGAGAGGCGCAAGGCCGCGGAGGAAGAGATCACGCGAAAGACAGAGCAACTTGCGCGTTCCAATGCCGAATTGCAGCAGTTCGCCTATGCGGCCTCCCACGATCTTCAAGAGCCTCTGCGGATGGTGACCAGTTATGTCCAACTCTTAGAACGCCGTTATAAAGATAAATTGGACGCGGATGCCTTGGATTTCATCCATTATGCCGTCGATGGAGCAAAGCGGATGCAGGTTCTCATCAACGATCTCCTGGCATTATCGCGGGTGGAGACGCGGGCTCAGCCTCTCCAACCGGCCCGGATGCAGGAGATTTTATCGGCGGCTCTCAAGAACCTTGAGGTCGCCATTAAGGAGAAAAATGCCGTCATCACCCACGATCCCTTGCCGGTTGTCATCGGGGATGAGGGACAGCTTGTCCAGTTATTGCAGAATTTGATCAACAACGCGATCAAATTCACGGCTGACGGGTCTCCCAATATCCATATCTGCGCGCAGAGAAAGCAGGGGGAGTGGATTTTCTCGGTGCGCGATAACGGCATCGGGATAGCGTCGGAACATTATGAAAAGATTTTTCAGATTTTTCAGAGGATCCACACCAAAGAGTACCCCGGCACGGGGATCGGTCTGACGATCTGCAAAAAGATTGTGGAGCGCCACGACGGGCGGATCTGGGTGGAATCGCAAGCTGGGCAGGGGTCAACGTTTCATTTCACTCTGCCTCTTGCGGCGTCGTAGTTGATAGACGAAATAATCCATAGAGGACGGTTGTGATCAATATTTTGCTGATTGAGCCTGACAAAGAACAGGCGCAGGTCCTTTCGGACCAGCTCAAAACAGAACATTGCCATGTGATTCCCTGCGCAAATTTGCAGGGGTTGATTGAACTTTTGTCGCAGAGGCACTTCGACATTCTCCTTGCCGATATCGACACCACTCATGAGGGAGAAGATCTGTTGGAGGTGTGCCGCCAGCTGAAGCAGGATCAGCGTTTTGCCTTGATTCCCATCATTGCCATCGTCGACAGAGGAAGCGCGGGGAAGATCATCCGGGCCCTTGAGGCCGGTGTCGACCATTTTTTCATCAAACCTTTTGAAGCGGATTATGTGATCAATCGTATCCATGATTTTTTAGCCTCAGCCGGACTGAGGGTCCAGGGGAAGAAGTGTCTTGAACTGGAACACATCAACTTTTTGATGAATTTCATTTGTGCCGCGCAGCGGGAAACTTTTTTCCAGTTAGCCGAGGCGATCTTCAATCTCGAAGTCATGGCCAAGATCAAGGATATTATCGGCGAATCGATTTTTCCGCATCTGTTCAAACGGATCCATGAGATGCTTGAGGAGGAATATGCCTTCATGCGGCAGACGCAATACGCGGATATGCGTATCTCGCTCGCCGGTGTGGAGGGGATCACGCGGCATCTGCCTGTCCAAGAATTGACGGCCGGGTTCAGGCAATATCTTTATATTTTTTTCAAGCTGGTTCACGTGTTGACATCCGATATTCTTTTCGGGCGGCCGGTGGGGATTTTGCTTGTTGAGGATAATCCCGGGGACATCCGGCTTATTCAGGAGGCGCTGAAGGAAAGCCGGCTTCCTTTGAGGCTGGATCTTGTGACAGACGGGGAGGAGGCCATGTCCTATTTGAAGCGGGAGGGGAGGTACGCTGAAACGATCAAGCCGGATCTGATTCTTCTGGATCTCAATCTCCCCAAAAAAGACGGCCGCGAGGTTTTGAAAGGGGTGAAGAAAGATCCGAACTTGAACGACATCCCTGTTGTGATTATGACTGTTTCCAGGGAAGACTATGAATATCTCAGATCCCAGGGGCTGGAGGTTAATTTTTATATCACAAAGCCGTTCGATTTGAAACAGCTTGTTGGGGTTATACGCTCGATCAAAGAAGAACGATTCGACGCGATCAAAATTTTCATCTGAAAGATTGGGGGATCAAAGTTGATTCTTGATAAGTTGAAGATCCGGGCCAAGGCGCTCATCGTATTCTTCCTGTTATTTCTCATTCCGCTGGCCACTATCGGGACGGCTGTTTATTGGGAAGGCAGAAAAACGATCACCCAAAATTTCGGGTTGGGTTTTCAGCAACTGGCCCATCAGAGTATCTCCGCCATTGACCGTTCCCTTTTTGATGTCCATCGCGACTTGGGGGTTTGGTCTCAGCTTGAATTGATGCAGGAAGTGCTGACGGATGACTT
This sequence comes from uncultured Planctomycetales bacterium, assembly GCA_964365515.1. Lineage (GTDB taxonomy): Bacteria > Omnitrophota > Gorgyraeia > Zapsychrales > Zapsychraceae > CAYIQK01. Next base: position 5,640 of record CAYIQK010000015.1, read on the forward strand.
GGACGGCAAGATTTCATCTTTTTTGAATGGACTTCGTGCCGAATATAAACAGTTTTCCGTGATCAGCGTCGTCAATAGCCAGGGGCGGATCATCGCCTCGAGCGATCCGGCATCCGTCGGGGAGGACCTTCGGGAAGGAGATGGTTTCCAAAAGGCCATGGAGGGCGGTGGATATTGGGGGGATGCGGGGGGTGATCATCCGGGCATGGCAGGGAGCGTTGTCTTTGCTTATCCGATCCGATCTCATGCCGATCCTAAGAAGGTCGCCGGCGTTCTTTGGGCCCGTTGGAGAACGGACGCGATTTCTGATGTGTTACAGTTTTTTCAAGATGCCGGAGAAGAAAAAAAATATGATGATCTTCTCGTGGGACGCGCGGACGGTCTTTTGATATTCGCCTCTGGGGCGGGAAGACAAGATATCTTCCAGAAGAATTTGTTTGAGACCAAGCAGGGATCCATCCTTTCAACCCAGAGGGGGCAGAAGGGATATTTCATCGGCGATTCTTTAGATGAGAACGGCAAAAAATCCATCATAGGATACAGTTTTTCCGGCGGGTACCGTGATTTCCCAGGACTGGGCTGGTTTGTCTTGGTTGAGCAGGATTCCAAAATCGCCCTTCATTCTGTGGAGAGGTTCGGCATCCTGATCCTGGGGATGGGAGTCGTTATCTTTGTCTTCGTCGGGTTCGCGACGGCGGCGGCCTTGGAACGGATGACCAAACCCATCCTGGAGCTTTCCAAGACCGCGCAGGGCGTTGCCCACGGCAATCTGGAGGGAAAGGTGAATTATCCTGGGCACGATGAGATCGGCGTCCTGGTCCGTTCGTTCAATCAAATGATTGAGGATTTGAAAGCACAGAGGTCTCAACTCGTCGATAAACAATATGTTGACGCCATCATCACAAGTTTGAGTGATGCCCTCATTGTTACGGATTCCGACGGTATGATCAAGACGGTCAATCGGACCGCGCTCAGTTTGCTGGGGTACGAAGAAAAAGAATTGGCGGGGAAACCCTTCCGCATCGTTTTGGGCGAGGAACCCTGGCAGAAGGATGTCAAGGGCGGGTACTTTTTCAATTTGATGTTTGATAAACTGCGCCAGGGCGAAACGGTCCAGGATGTTGAATTGACCTACATGACCAAATCGGGCGATCCAATCCCTGTCAATCTTTTCGCTTCCGTCATGCAGGGCTCTTCCGGAGCCGGCGAATCCCAGATGAAGCTTGGGAGGGCAAATTCTCAGTTGTCGGTCGTTAGTGTGGCGCGCGATATGCGGCATATGAGAAAGATCCTTGACGATTTGAGAGAGGCCAAATCATCGCTTGAGCAGTCATCCAGAAGACTGGAGAAGAGGGTTCAGGAACGCACAGAGGAACTGCAGAAAAATCAGGAGGCCATGTCCAATGTCATTGAAGATTTGGTTGAGTCGAAGGAGCAGCTGCAGAAATCCAATGCCGAGATGGAGAAGGCCAAGAAAGAACTGGAGGATTTTTCCCGGGGGCTTGAGGAAAAAATCAAATCGCGAACGTATGAATTGTCCGTGCTCAATGAGATCTCCAGCGCCATCTCCTACACGCTGGATCATCAGACGCTGTTTAGACTTGTCATGGAATCGCTCTACCAGATCGTGGACTATGATGTCTGCGCTTCGATTCTGTTTGATGCCTATGCCGCCGATATCACGATCAAACCCGCGAACTCCAGCTGTCTGAGGTTTGTCGATGAAATCAAAAACAGCATCATTGATTCGACCTTGATATTGACCGGTGAGGATATCCGTAAGAAGCCAATCAATCCGTTTGTTCTGTTTCCTGATCCGCAAGCCAGGGCCCCAGAGGAAGTTGACCAGATCCGGTCGTTTTTCAATGTGCCGTTTATGGTCCACGGGCAGATCATAGGGATCATCAACGTCTCAAGCCACAAGGAGAATGCCTTCGGCGCGGACGATGTCCGGTTGATGTATACGATCGCCAGCCAGGCCGCCGCCGCCATCGAGAGGCTGCGATCCGTCATCGCGGCGGAGAAATCGAAGATGGAGAGCATGGTTGAGAGCATGTCCGAGGGGGTCATCATGCTCGATGTCCGGGGCGAGGTTGTCGTCATGAATCCCCGCGCCAGGCAGATGCTGAATTTCGGCAAAAACGCGGCCGTCCGGCGCCTCGATCTCGAACGAAAACTGCACAGTGTCCATCTTTACGACGCGCTGGAGGAGTGCCGCGCCAAAAAAGAGATTGTCTTCCGGGATATCGCCATTCTCGGGAAAACCCCCGATCAGAATCTGGCCCTGCGCTGTGATGTCTCGCCTGTGCGCAATGACAAAGACGTCATGATCGGCATGGCCGTCATTTTGAGGGATGTCACGAAGGAAAAAGAGGGTGAACGTTTGAAAACGGAGTTCATCTCAACCGTCTCTCATGAGCTGAGGACGCCTCTGTCCATCTCCACCGAGGGGATCAACCTCGTCTTGGACGGAATCTCGGGATCGATCAACGAACAGCAGAAAGACCTCCTGCAGACGGCCAAAGACAATCTGGGCCGTCTGAACACGATCATTACGGATCTGTTGGACATTTCCAAAATCGAGGCCGGCAAAGTCAGACTGAAGCAGGGGCTTGTGGATTTCCGGGCCCTCATCGCCAATTATACCGACGTCTATCAAAGGGTCTTGGCAACGAAGAAACAGGTTATCCAAACGAAACTTCCCGAAGAGGCCGTTTTGCTTTATATCGACCGCGACAAGATCATCCAGGTTTTGACTAATCTGTTGAACAATGCCCATAAATTCACGCCGGAGGGAGGAAACATTGAGGTGTCTTTACAGACGCGTGAGGGGGAAATCCTTTGCAGTATCAAAGACAACGGCGTCGGCATTGCCCAGGAGGATATGCCGAGGATGTTCGGCAAATTCGAACAGTTCGGCAGGACCCACGGTCCGGGGATCAAAGGGACGGGCTTAGGACTTGCCATCTCGAAAGCCTTGGTGGAACTGCACGGCGGCAAGATCTGGGCCGAGAGCCAGCCCCCCCAAGGGACGACATTTCATTTCACCCTGCCCAGTTATGAGACCGTGAGGGCTGATTTTGACGCGCAGATGGAGAGTATCATTGCCGCGGCCCAGACGGAAAAATATCCCGTTTCCTTGATTGTCATCAATCTCACCAATCATGAGACGATCAGAACACGCTACGGGGAGAAGATGCTGGTGGACATCATGGATACGATTTCAGATACGGTCTCCGGTATCATCACCCGCCAGGCGGACCGGTTTCTTCTTTATGAGGTGCATACCATTTATATCGTTTTGCCGGAGACAAATAAGGTGGGCGGCCTGACGGTCGTCAAGCGTCTCAAAGACGCCGTCGCCGGGTGTCATTTCCAGATTGAGGACAAAGGGGACCTGGAGATCAAGTTCGGGGTGGCTGTTTATCCCCTCGATGCCAAAGAGGAAAAAGATTTGAGGCGGATTGCTCTCGAGGATACGATACGAAAGAGGCGCGTCCTGGTTGTTGACGACAATCCGGAGATTTTTCAGTTACTGCAATTGAATCTGGAAGATCAGCGCGTCGAACTGGAGATGGCCGAAGACGGCGAGAAAGCCCTTGAGGTGATCACCGGGAGAATTCCTGATCTCATCATTCTGGATATCACATTGCCTAAGATGAACGGTTATGAACTCCTGGGACGATTACGGGAGGATGCCCGGACGGCGCTGATCCCTGTCATTATTTTGACGGCGAAGGAGAAAGGCGTTGTCGAACGGGAATACAAAGGGTTGGGCAACGTGCCGGTTGTCGGCAAGACAGAGGGTTTTGAGAAATTGGCGAAACTTGTCGAAGAGATGATTTGAAAGGTGTTATAATCATGCGTGTTTTATCCGTGGGAGGGGACAATGCCTAAGAAAATTTTGGTTGTTGATGATGAAGAGCTCCTCGTGAAAATGGTTGGGTTGAGGCTCAAGGCCAACGGTTATGAAGTGATATCGGCCTGCGACGGCAAGGAGGGGCTGGCCAAGGCCAAGGAAGAATCGCCGGATTTGATTATCCTGGATGTCATGATGCCGGGGATGGACGGATATAAGGTCTGCGGGCTTTTGAAAAAAGATACCCGCTTCGCGAAAATCCCGGTCATTATGTTTACGGCCAAGGCCCAGGTGGATGATAAAAAAATAGGTGAGGAAGTGGGCGCCAACGCCTATATCACAAAACCTTTTGACCCGCAGGTTCTCTTGGCCAAGATCAAGGAACTGTTGGGCGAGTCTAAGACTTAGGATAAACGGATATGGCCAGGAAGGAAAAGAAAACACTCGGCGAATGGCTGCAGGAACAGGGTGTCATCAGCCCCCGCGCCCTGCAAGAAGCTCAGGCGAAGGAAAGAGAAACAGGCAAGCCCCTTCGCAAGGTCTTGGTTGAGACGGGGGCCATCTCCGAGGACGATATGGTCAATTTCATCGCCCAGCAGATGGATATCCAGCGTCTTGAGCTCAATAACTATCTCATTGACACGAAGGTGATTGATTGTATCCCCGAAGCCCTGGCCAGGAAACATCAGCTGATCCCTGTCCTTAAGATCGGGAAGAATCTCACGTGCGCGATGGTGGATCCCTTGAATATCTTTGCGTTGGATGAAATCAGGATGAAAACCGGGTTCACCGTCGAACCGGCGGCCGCCACGGAGACAGAGATCAAGAAGGCCCTGGAGGAATATTACGGCGTCAAGGGAACGATGGAAGAGGTGATCAAAGGCCTCGACGAGAAAAAACTGGGGATCAGGGAAGGCGAAGAAATCGAGTTGAAACGCCTGGAGGGCATCGTTGAGGAACCCCCTGTGGTGCGTTTAGTCAACATGATGGTCATGGAGGCGGTGAGGGCGAACGCCTCGGATATCCATGTCGAACCCGAAGAGGAAAGTCTTTCCATCCGTTTCCGCGTGGACGGGGTGCTTCACGAGAAGGAGTCGCCTCCAAAACATTTTCAATCAGCGGTTATTTCCCGTATCAAGGTCATGGCGAGTCTGGATATTGCCGAGCGCCGCAAGCCCCAGGACGGACGATTTCACCTCAAGATGGAAAACAAGCAGATTGACGTCCGCGTCTCGTGCGTGCCGACCATTTACGGGGAGAATGTCGTCATGCGGCTTTTGGATGCCGGCAGTGTTGTCTTGGGCGTGGATCAGCTGGGTTTCCCGGCACAGACGCTGGAGAAATATGAAAAACTGCTCAAATATCCCCACGGCATCATTTTGGTCACGGGGCCGACGGGAAGCGGCAAGACGACCACCCTTTACGCGTCGCTTCATATGATCAATACGCCGGAGAAAAATATCATCACGGTTGAGGACCCGGTGGAATACAGGCTTGCCGGCATACGCCAGATTCAGGTCAATCCCGCGGTGGACCTGACCTTCGCCAGCGGTCTGCGGTCCATCCTTAGGCAGGATCCGGATATCATCATGGTCGGAGAGATCAGAGATCTGGAGACGGCCGAGATCGCCATTCAAGCCGCTTTGACGGGGCATCTGGTTTTTGCGACGCTTCATACCAACGACGCGCCGGGGGCGGTCACGCGGCTTTTGGATATGGGGGTCGAGCCCTATTTGATTTCATCGTCGGTGGTTGGGGTCGTCGCCCAGCGTCTGGTGCGGATTTTTTGCAAGGATTGCAAGGGCAAGGGATGCAAGACCTGTCTTGAAACCGGTTATAAGGGCCGCATAGGTATTTATGAACTGATGATCCCTGATGAACAGATCAGAAAATTGGTGGCGAACAAGGCTCCTTTGGATGAGATCCGTCAAACAGCGTTGAAGACGGGGATGAAGACCATGCGGGACGACGGGCTGGAAAAAGTCAGCAACGGAATCACCTCCCAGGAAGAGGTCTTGCGCGTGACGCAGGAGGAATGATGTCAACATACACTTACAAAGCCAGAAATGAGGCGGGCAGGCCGGTCCAGGGGGTTATGGAGGCCTCTTCGCAGGAGGATTTGGCGGAGAAACTGCGCAAGATGGGGTATATGCCCACGCGGATCAAGGCCGCGGCCGCCGGTATCAATTTTGAAGGGGTTCGTGACCGGCTCCGGAGAGTCCGTGTGGAGGATCTCATCATGTTCAACATTCAGCTCGCCAACATGATTGATTCGGGTTTCACGATCTTGAGCAGTCTGCGCATTCTCGCCGATCAGGTCGAAAACAAGAGATTGAGAAACACAATCGCCGAAGTCGAGCGCTCTGTTGAGGCCGGTTCTTCCTTCTCAGAGGCCTTGGCGCGGCATCCGGGCGTTTTTTCAACGCTCTTTATCAATTCCGTCAGGGCTGGTGAGACGAGCGGCAAACTGAATTCCGTGTTGAACCGGCTGTCGGTGTATGTGGAACAGCAGGAGGAATTGAGACAGCAAATCAAAGGGGCTCTCTTTTATCCGACGCTGTTACTTTTGGCCGGCATTGTTGTCATCATCCTCATCGTCACTTTTGTGATCCCTCAGTTTGTGGAGATTTTCAAAGATGCCGGCGTGCCTTTGCCTTTGCCTACCCTCGCGGTTTATACGGCGGGGATGGTGATTAAGCAATGGTGGTATCTGTTTTTGTTGGGATTTGTCCTCATCTTTGCCGGCCTGCGCGGGTATTTGATGACCGTCGGGGGGAGACTTCGCTGTGACCGGCTCATCATCAGCCTGCCGGTTGTGGGGACGGTCGCGCGCAAGGTGATTGTTTCCCGCTTTTGCCGGACATTGGCCACATTGATCGACAGCGGTGTGCCGCTTCTGCAGTCTCTGGATATTGTCAGGGACGTTGTAGGAAACCGGGTGATCGCCAGGGTGATCAACAGCGTGCGGGAAAGCGTGGAAAGAGGAGAAAGGATTGCCCAGCCTTTGAAGGTGAGCGGGGAGTTTCCTCAGGATGTGGTGCAGATGATTGCCGTTGGGGAAGAGACAGGTAAGCTGGGATACATGCTCAATAGGATTTCTGATTTCTATGACATGGTCATCAGATTCTCGGTCAAAAAGTTAACAACGCTCATTGAACCGCTTTTATTGATTTTGTTGGGAATCATGGTGGGTGTGATTATGGCATCGATGCTTTTGCCGATGTTTGATATGGTCAAAACGATGAGGGCATAGACTCATATTGAAAATTACAATCAGTACAATCAGGAAAGGAAGGAACCGATGTCATCACGGAGAAAAGGTTTCACCATCATTGAGCTTTTGGTCGTCATCACGGTGATCGCCATCTTGGTGGGTGTTGCCCTGCCGCGTTTCAAGGGGATGCAGGATGAGGGCAATATCGCCAAGGCCAAGGCCGAGCTCCGGACATTGCAGTCGGCCGTTGAGAGTTACTACATTCACAATAACAATGCGTATCCAGCGACGGGCGCTTCGGCCCTTCAGACGGCGCTGGCCGCGGCTGTTCCGAATATTATCAATTATGTCCCCACGGACCCTTTCAGCTCAACGGGCGCGGATTACGGATATGTCTTGGGCGGGACCAACAACAAATTTTACGTCATTTATTCCGCGGGGCCGGCCGGTAACGGCAGCGCGACGATCACCAGCGATGCTGTTGTCGAAACAAACGGTTCAACTTGTATCTATGCCTCCAACGCGGGACAGGATACTCAGCCGTAGGACCCTGCGGGAACAATATGATATCTTCCAACAAAGCGTTCAGTTTACTGGAAATCCTCGTCGCCATTATCATTTTCACGGCAGGAATCATCCCGATGATGGGATTGTTCAATATGGGGCTTTTCGGAGATTTGGATGCCGAGAACACATCCATGGCTCTGGCTTTGACCCAACGGCGTCTGGAGGAAATGAGGAATCTGAACTTTGACACAGGGATCGTCAATGAATCCAAAGCCGCCGTCACAGGTTTCTCCGGCTTTCAAAGAGAGGTCATTGTCACTGAGCCTCAAACGGATCTCAAGCAAGTCACGGCCACAACTTATTGGACCGCCAAGGCGAATGAGGTTGGGGTATCTTTAGTCACATACATCTCAAGGAATTGATGAGGAAGGCATTCACGCTGATCGAACTCACGCTTGTTTGGGCTCTTTTGTCCGTCTTTGTCGGGGTTGTTTTGTGGATTTTTTCCGTTGAGCTCAAGATGTGGGGTTCAAGCCGGGACAGGGTGATGATTCGTCAGCAGGGACATCAGGCCTTGAACCGGATGGTTCGTGAACTTAGTCAGACCAACAGCATCACATCCGCGGCGGCTGGTGCCATAACGTTTCTGGCCGATCTGGATGATAACGGCACCGACGAGACAATCACCTTGAACACAAGCGGAAGCAATCTCAACAGGACCGAGGGGGCCGTGGTCAGTTCCTTGGCATTCAATGTGCAGAGTTTTGGAATCTCTTACCGCGACTTGAGCAATAATCTTTTAACGCCTCCCGGAGGTACGGACACGCAGGCGGAACGCGACACGATCAAGGTTGTGACTTTATCCTTAACGATGAATAAGACCGATGAAACATTGAGCTTGAGTTCCAGTGTGTATCTTCACAATCAATGACGTTGGTTTCTCAAGGACGGTGAGCGGCGATGAATCAGTTAAAAACAGAACGGGGGTCCGCCCTCTTGACTGTATTCATCGTCCTGGTGACGCTCTCATCAATCACATTGGCTTTTTTGAATATGGTCAAAGACGATATCAAACGAAGCGGTAGTGAACAGGCGGATCTGAAGTCTTATTATGTTGCCGAAGCTGGTTTGGCCAAGGCCCGGTGGGCCCTGACGACCGGCGGACAGGCGGTCGGCTGGACAGAGGCGGATACGGCCTTCGGCGCGGGCACTTACACAGTGACCACGACAGATAACGGCGACGGCACATACACCATCATTTCGGAAGGATATCTCCCAACGGATACAAATCCCATCGCCAAACGGAGGGTGACGGAGAAAAATATCACTGCGACTGGTTCCGGTCTGACCAACCTATCTTTGGGGGCCACGGCCTCGGCTTCGTCGTCGAGGGGCGCTAATGTGCCCGGCAGGGCTATTGATGGGAATCTGATCACCCGATGGCAGGCCAACGGCAATCCGTCCCCCTCAAATCCGCAATGGCTGTCGGTCAATATGGGGTCTGCCAAGACATTCAACAGGGTTGTTTTCACAGAGCCGGCAGGCAATACAATCACGGCGTATACGATCCAATATTCGAGTAACGGGAGTTCCTGGACCAACGTTTCCAGTCCTGTTGCCTCAAAAGTTGGCATGGTGACAACTGTGAATTTTACCTCTGTCACCAGGCGCTACCATCGGATCAGGATCACGGCCAGTGCCGCGACCCGTCCATCCATCAGCGAATATGAATCCTATGATACGAATGAGAGTGTGTCTGTGAGCCTTGGCCAGGGAAAATTTGTGACGACATGGTGAATCCATTGCAATTATTAAAAATGCGGGAAATTTTGTCAGAGAAGTATCGGTCGTATTTGTCCGTTTTGAATCAGCCGACGACAATCATAGGCATTGATATCGGCACGACTTCCGTGAAAGCGGCCCAGATGGTTTGTACGAGCGGTGAATGGACGGTTCTCAAGACGGTCCGCGCGGACATCTCATCAGATGGAAAAGATTTGAAAGCCGCCGCTGTTGGGGCTCTGAAAGAGGCCCTGCGGGACGTGGATACTCAAAAAGCCAAGATTGTTTGTGTCGTCAATTGTCCCCAGACATGCGTCAGGATGATAACGGCTCCGCCCATGCCGCTCAAGGAGCTCACGGAGGCCATCCGATGGGAAGTTAAAAATTATATTCCGTTTCCGCTGGAAGAGGCGGTCTTAGACTATGAGATCACGGGAGAAAGTGTCGAGAAAGGCGTTAAAAAGTTGAATATCACCGTGGCGGCCGCGCCGCGGGGGACCATCGACAACTTGCTGTCTTTTTTTTCAGGGCTTGGACTCAAAGTCTCCGCCATCATTCCCGTCTCCGCCGCCTTTTCCAATATCATCCGTCACGCGAAATCCGCAGGGGAAGAAACTCTGGCTGTCATTGAACTGGGGGCATCGATCACGGAACTCAATATTTATCGAAAAAGGCATCTGGTGTTTTCCCGCAAACTTTCTTTGGGCGGCAAGGATATCACGCAGAGCCTGATGACCACGCTTGTCAGTGACCGCGGCAAATTGGAATTGAATTTTGAACAGGCCGAGGAGATCAAGCGCAAATATGGAATGCCGGAGAAAGGAACGGATCAGCTCGTTGACGACAAGATCACAACCGGCCAGATCCTTTCGCTGATGAGACCCAGACTCGAACAATTGGCCGGCGATATTGAAAGTTCACTGGACTTTTACAGAGAAGAGTCGCATGGCGGCACCGTTGATCAGATCCTGTTGTTCGGGGGCGGCGCGTCGCTCCAAGGACTGGTGCCATTTTTGAATCACCATCTGGGTATTCGGGTGGAAGCGGGTGATGCCCTGTCGCCGGATTTGTTCCATTTGGCCGTTGGGGCGGCCATGCAGGGCGGTTTGTCGCTTGAAAAGAACATCAATCTTCTTCCCGTCGAGTTTAAGGAAGAAACCAAGCGGGTGGTCGAAAATGTTTCTGTGAAGGCCGTCATGACCGCCGTGATTGTGGCGGCCCTGCTTTTTTACGCGGGCACGCGCATTCAACTCTCTGTGGCCGACAAAAAACTTCAAGCGGCCCACATGGAGTATAGGGGGCTTCAGTCGCAATTGGGCGAACTGAGCGAAAAAGCCCAAATCAGTCCTATGGTGCATGCCAACCCCGCGTGGGGGGAGGTCTTCAAGGAGTTGAGTCATGTGGTGCCCGCAGGCATGCATTTGACCGGGATTCAAATGGAAAATAACAGGATCATCCTCAAGGGAGTCATTGGGCAGATCGACGAGGATACGGAGGTCGCGCTCTCTCATTTGATGCTCACGCTGGAGAAGGGGCTTTTTAAGAATGTGCGGTTAGTCAAATCGCAGAAGAGAAATTCTTCATCCTCGGAGTTTGAGATCGCCTGTGATATGGAATGAATCTGATGGATATCAAAATAAACAATAGATTGATCATCATCCTCGTTATTCTGGGCGCCGTTGTCCTTTTCCTGGCGGTCTTTGCGGGACCGTTGTGGGGGCGGATCCGTTTGATCAACAACGAGCTGGGGATCATTGAAGAACAAGTGATGATTGCCCGCAAAGACGTTGAATCCGCCGGGAAGCTGCAGTTTCAAGGGCGCCTGTTGTCGCGCGCGGAGATTTCTATGGCGATGGATGAAATCACCAAGACTGGGAGGGCGTTTGATATCAATTTCCTTTCCATCAGTCCGCGGGAGATCGAAGACATCGAGGGTTCTGTCTGCCAACGGATGCCGGTTGCCCTCGAAACAGAATCAGAGTATAAGGATTTCAGCCTTTTCTTAGGGGCTTTGGCGGATCTCAAGGAGAGTGTCGTCACCATCCGGAATTTTGATATAGAGAGGGATGAGGCGATTCTTCCGCGCATCCGGTCAAAGATGGTCATAGACATATATCTCAAAGGCGGCCATGAATAGGGAAAAGACATTGAAGATTGTTTTACCTGTTCTGATTTTGGCCGCGGCCATGGTCTGGGGCCGGGCTTTGATTGGCCTTCGGCCTGCTCAATCTCCAATTTCCGTCGTCCCGCCTTTGGCGAGGCGGCCCGCGCTGGAACATGCCGTTATGCCGGTGGAACGCGCGGGTGGGGTTCCCCGCCAGAAAAAAAGTTCCTATGAGGACTGGGGCAGGAATCCTTTCATGTCTTCCCTTGCGGTATCACAGGGTCCCACTCTGGATGGCATCCTCTGGGACGTCAATAACCCCGTGGCCATTGTCAACGGTGAGATTGCGGGGAAGGGCGATTCGGTCGGCCCTTATGTCGTTGTGGAGGTCCAACCGGATCGTGTGATCTTAAACGATGGAGAGAAGGACATAGAACTTCGTTTGGAGAAAGAAGAATGATTTCCCCGGTTGTTTCCATGCGCAAATTGACTCATGGGGAAATTGTTGCTCGTCAGGAAGAAAGACTTCAACAGCCCCGACTGTCTTTGATGGTCGTTTTGAATGATATCCGAAGCCTGCACAATGTGGGATCGATTTTTCGCACCTGTGACGGCGTGGGGGTTAAGAAACTCTGGCTTTGTGGAATCACGGGTTATCCTCCCCATCAACACCTCGCCCAAACAGCCCTCGGCGCCGAACGTCAGGTGCCGTGGGAATACCGTGAAGATGTTGTGACACTGCTCAAAGAACTCAAAGCCGATGGATACCAGATTGTTCTTTTGGAACAGATGGCCGAGAGTCTCTCGTACGATGCCTTCATACCCCAAACTCCCGTATGCCTTGTCGTCGGTAATGAGATCGAAGGGGTCGCCTCCAAGATCATTCCTCATTGTGACATGGCTATTGAGATCGAAATGGCGGGACTGAAGAATTCTCTCAATGTCGCTGTCGCCTTCGGCGTTGTGGCCTATCATTTCCGATCAACGGTTCTTCATCCTCAAAAGTGATTTGATGTGATTCCGTTTTTCGGCCGACAAGGAGCCGACATACTGGATGGGGGCGTATTTTTCCGATCTGGCGCACCGTGACATGAGATCCCGCAGACCGTTGAGTTGTTTTTGGAAATGGGCACAACCCGGGCAGATCAGCAGGTGAATTTTGAGCTGTATTTTTTGGCGCGGGGATAGCGGTTGATCCATGGCTTCGGATATGAGGCGGGTCATTCCTTTGCAGTTTGTGGATGGGAACGGCATTGTTGGGTTTACAAATTCTTTATGTTTTCAAACCAGTTGATTTCTAATCCTTGCCTGATTTGAAGCCTCGAGCGATGGATCATAACTTCCAGATTCAAAGGTGTGATATTCAAGATCTCGCAGATCGTCTGGCCGTTGACATTCTCCATGTCCTTTAAGATGAAGGCGTCACGCGTTGCCGGGGGGAGTTTTTCCAGGCATTTCCGGAAGACCTTGCAGAATTCGTGGTCTTTCAGGAGCTTTTCGGAGCGCGGGGACCATCCTGACGGCTGCTTCTTGAAATGATTGGACAGATCAAAGAAAGAATCGACGGCCTCCTCATTTTCCTGAAGATTCGCAACCGGTTTTTCTCGGTATTTCTCCCGCAAGCGATCAACAATCTGGTCTTTGAGGATATCCACAAGCCATGGGCGTTCGGGAGAATTCTGTGTTAGAGAGGACTTGGACTTAAGGGCGGCAAGGAAGGTTTTCTCGACGATGTTTTCCGCCTCTTCGGCGTCGCGCAGTCTCTCCAGCGCCACGTGGAAAAGATGATCTCCGTAGCGGTCAACCCATTCCTCGGGATTGATCGTTGGGGCGTGAG
>CAYIQK010000016.1:0-1166 GCA_964365515.1 uncultured Planctomycetales bacterium
AATTCTTCCTGACCGAGGGTCTGCCACAGAAAACGCAGGCGTGCCGCGTGTTTGTTGCGCCGGTTGCCGTACTTGAAAAAAATGTTCTTAACGGCCTTGGCAACGTTGTAAACTTCCCTCTCGGGGATGAAATCAAGGAAAAGATTTGCCTCTTGGGATTTCGCGCCCAGGCCTCCGGCGACATAAACCTTGAAGCCTTTCCGGCCGTCTTTCATCCGCGCGATATACCCCACATCGCCGATGGTGGCGTAACCGCGGTCATCCGCGGAGCCGGAAAAATTGATCTTGAATTTTCTGGGCAGGTTCCAGGAATCGGCCTCGGCAATCAGCCTGCTCGTCAGGGCGATAGCATACGGCGTGACGTCGAAGGCCTCGTCTAAACAGATGCCGGCGTCTTCCTGGGCCATGATATTGCGCACCGTATTGCCCCCTCCGCCGCGGGAAGCCAGGCCGATCTTTTTCAATTCCCGCATCACAACAACAAGGTGATCCAGCGAGACATAATGGATCTGAATCTCCTGACGGCTTGTGATGTGGAGCCACTGGGTCCCGTAAGTCTTGGACAATTCGGCGATTCCCTCAAGCTGTTTGAGCGTGATGCAGGCGCCGGCGCAGCGGACCCTGACCATATAGGCGCCCTTCTTCCTTTGCTCATACACCCCGAAAGGCACACGGTGGGCTCGTAATTCCGTCGAGGAAATTTCCCCATTCTTGAACTTGGCGATCCAGCCTTCAAGCTCATTGATCTCTTGCTCCAAATTGTCCGGCAAATCGTATGTTAAGGACATGACATTCCCCTCTCAATCAACAATTTCCAAATCCTCGCGCTCGGCTTTTCCTCCCGCGATTTTGAACGATTTCACATCTTCCTGGCCGCCGGCCAACGACACAATCACATAGCTGATGACGGGATCATAGGCCAGATTGATATCCTCGACGGAAGGCCGGGCCGGCGTGGCCGGATGGCTGTGGTACACGGCGCAGACCTCATAGCCTTTGGCGCGGGCATCTTTCACGATCGCGAACTGTTCCTTCGGGTCGAATGAAAAATGATCCTCGCTATGGTCGATATTGGTCAGATCATAATGCCGCTCGACAATGCCGTCTTTCGCCGCCAGATAACCGCAGGCCTCAACAGGGGCCTCTCTTTTCGCGTGTTCGATGAT
>CAYIQK010000016.1:1266-17598 GCA_964365515.1 uncultured Planctomycetales bacterium
CCGCCAGATAACCGCAGGCCTCAACAGGGGCCTCTCTTTTCGCGTGTTCGATGATTTTGCTGATAATGTCTTGCTTGATTTTCATCTCAAATCGCACGCCTTCTGCTGTTGATCGACCAGGCTCGTGATCGTGGGCTTATCTGAACAGACAGGGCATTGGGGATTTCTTCTGACGCCAACGCTCCGGAAGTTCATATTCAAGGCATTGAAAATCAACAGCCGGTTCGTCAATAATTCTCCCTTGCCGATCAAAAATTTGAGCGCCTCCGCGGCCTGGATGGTTCCCAGCATGCCGGCCACGGCCCCCAGGATTCCCGCCTGAGAACAAGACGGCACGGCATTCAATGGCGGCGGATTCTCAAAGATGCAGCGGTAACAGGCGTTCCCCGGCGCGTAGGTCATGGTCTGGCCGTCGAATCGCAAAATTCCGCCGTGCGAGAAGGGTTTGCGCGCCATCACGCAGGCGTCATTGATGAGAAATTTGGCAGGGAAATTGTCCGTCCCATCGATAATGAAATCATAATCCTGATCTTGGATCATGCTCAAGATGTTCTTCGCCAGGGCCCTTTCCTGATAAACCACAACCCGCACGCCGGGATTGATCGCCTCGATCTTGTCCCTGGCGGATGCAACCTTCGGTCGTCCCACATCGGGAGTGAAATGGATGACCTGCCGTTGGAGATTGCTCAACTCAACCCTATCCGCATCCACAAGGCCGAGCGTGCCGACTCCGGCCGCGGCCAGATACAACGCCGCGGGCGCGCCCAGGCCTCCGGCGCCGATGATCAAAACCTTCCCGGCCATGATCTTCTGCTGTCCTTCCACGCCGACATCCTGCAGGATGATATGCCGGCTGTAGCGTTCCAACTGTTCCTCTGTGAAGTCCATCACATCTCCCCCAACGCGCTTTCGATATCGCCGATCAAATCCCGCGTGTCTTCGATCCCCGCCGACAATCGCAGCATGGTCTCCCGGACACCCATTTCTTCTTTGATCTGCCCGCTATACTCGCAGAAAATCGTTGAGGCCGGATGCAAAATGAGCGTCCTGTTATCGTTCAAGTTGGTGGCCCGGCGGATGAGTTTGAGGCTGTTCATAAACTTAAAACATTGTTCCTTGGAAGCCAGATCAAAGGTGAGAAGCCCGCCCGGCCGGTCCCCAAACTGCTTCTTGGCGATCTCGTAATATCTGGAACTCCTGAGCGCCGGATAATTCACGCTCCGGATCTTGGGATTTTTCTCCAAGAATTCCGCGATCTTCAAGGCATTGGCGCATGAGGCGTCAATGCGTAACGGCAGGGTCTCCAAACCGACGCTCTGCAAAAACGCGTTGTGCGGCGACAGGCACGCGCCCAGATTTCTGTACACCTGGCGCCTGAGCCGGTTGATGAACGTGAACGGCCCTAGCCCTTTGGCTTCCTCAGCAAATTTGGGATTCTTAGCCCAGTCGTATCTTCCGTTGTCAATGATCAGGCCGCCCACCGAGGTCGCGCCGCCGGAGATATATTTCGTGCTGGAAATGACCTCGATATCCACGCCGAATTCCGCCGACTGAAACGCGTAAGGAGGAGTGAGTGTCGTATCCGCGATCACCAAGACATTCTTCTGTCGGGCCGCCGCCGAAATAGCCGCGGCATCCGCCACCTCCAATTGGGGATTGGTGACGGTCTCAAAAAAGACCGCCCTGGTTTTCTCGTCGATCAGGGCCTGGATACGCGCCGGCTGGGTGAGATCCGCAAACCTGGCCTCCAACCCCCAGTCCTTGAGCGTCCTGGTGAACAAAGAGTAGGTATTTCCAAACAGATGCTTGCTGGTGATGATGTTGTCCCCGCGGCCGGCGACGGCCAGGATCACGTTGGAAATCGCCGCCATCCCCGAGGAGAGCGCGACCACTCCAACCGCGCCGGTCACGGCCAGAACTTTTTGCTCAAAGGCCTCCACGGTCGGATTGCTGATCCTCGAATACATGTGCGCCGGCTTCTTGCGCTCGAAGGCCAGCTCCATCTCCTGCGCAGTCTTGAACTCAAAGGCCACGTTCTCGTAGACCGGCATGTGCAGGGAGCCGTGCGGATCTTCCTTGAGGAAGGGATTGTGCAGGATTTTCGTAATGAACGCCCAATTTTTCATTTCATTTCCCGCCGCCCATAAAATACAAAAAGTCAATCTCGTCGCCTTCCTTGACCCGGACCGTTTTATAGTCATCTTTCTTGACAAATTCCCCGTTGAGCTGAACGGAGACCATGTCCGGCTGTGAGACATTGCAGATGGTCAAAAGCTCAGAAACGGCCGCAGGGCCGCCAGAAAACGTCTGTTCCTTGCCATTCACCTTGATTTTCATAATGTTTTTAACCTCCCTTGACTTATCCCGCGCCCCGCACCTATTCGAGAAAAAAGTATAACCCAACGCGGCGGTTCTATCAAGCAAAAAGATGGCGTCCCCCGAGGCACAAGGCCAGAAAACGGTTGACTTTGCATCTCCTTTCGATAATATGGACATGCGATGAAAAAACAATTTTCCCCGAATCTCAACACCCCGCGACAGGATTTCTGCCGGGAAGAGCTCAACAAATTGAACTCCAACGGATTGCGCGGCAATCTCAAGGAAGAATTGCGTGACGGCAAACCGGATCTCGCCTGGGAGGCGGAACAGCTGGCGAAATCCCACGGCATTTACCTGGAATTCAACCGCGCCAACACCGCCTCGGAGAAAGAATGGATCTACATGATCCGCGTCACCAACTTAGGGGGCGGCCCGATTTCCAGAGATCAATGGCTCCTGTTGGATGAATTGTCCGAAAAATACACAGCCAACCCCGACGGCCGCACCTCGCTCCGGCTGACCACGCGGCAGAATATCCAGTTTCACTGGGTCAAAAAACCGGGCGTCTTAAGTATCGTCAAATCGCTCGCTGAGAAAGGGTTGAACAGCCTCAATGGCTGCGGAGACAACACGCGCAATATCCTGAGCTGTCCTTTGTCGTTATATTCCGATGTCTTCAACGCCCACGCGTGGGCCCACAAAATAGGACAATACTTCCAGCTTCCCGTGGAACCATTCATCGAAATCTTCGCGATTGATCCTCACTGCGTGCGAAAACCCGAAGAATCATTCCCTTACGCCCCCAATCTATTGAACCGTAAATTCAAGATCGCTTTTTCCTCCATCCACAAAAATCCGCGAACAGGCGAATTGATTCCCGACAATTGCGTTGAACTCCTCACCGACGACTTAGGCGTAGCTCCCATTGTTGAAAACGGCAGGGTGAATTCCTTTCAGATTTATGTCGGCGGAGGCCAGGGAGAGCGTAACGGCAAACCCAGTATGGCCGCCTTGGCTGAGCCGTTGACCGTTATTTCGGAAGATCAATTATTTCAGGTGATCAAAACGGTGGTCGAGGTCCACCAACAACTGGGAGACCGCCAGAACCGTGTCTGGGCCCGCTTGAAATATGTGATCAAAAAGCAGGGCATCGAATGGTTCCGCGCGCAAGTGAGCGAGAAGGCCGGCTTCCATCTGCCGGATCCTCTGCCCACCCATGATTATGGCAACCGTCACCTCCACCACGGATGGCAGTTTCAGCCCTCCAACGGCCTGTGGGCCTACGGGGTCTTCATTGAAAACGGACGCCTCACGGATGCCGGCCCCAACGGGAGGCTCAAAACCATGGTCCGCCAGGTCATTAAAAAATATCCCGTGGATCTCATGCTCACCCCCAACCAGGATATCCTTTTCACCAACATCCCGTTTCAACTCCAAGGCGAATTTGAGGCGGATTTGAAAGAATATGGGTACGGATCAAGAAACGGACGGCCGTACTCTACTTTAAGACTGCGTTCAGGTGCCTGTGTCGGCCGCGACACCTGCCGATTGACGTATACCGACACGGAAAAATTTGAACCTTTTCTGATGGATGAACTGGAGAAACTCGGCTGGGGCGGTCTGCGCGAATCCATCGGCGTCACGGGATGCGAGCGCCAATGTTTCCGGCCGGCCACCAAAACCGTCGGATTAGTCGGCTCCGGTTTAGACCGCTATCAATTCAAATTCTTCGGCGATGAATCCGCCCGTTTCCAAGGCAAACCTCTCATCTCTAGCGACGAGCAGGCCATGTACTTACGCTCTGTTCCGCGGGAGCAGGTTGCCGCCGTCCTTGACGCCCTCTTTCAATTCTATCAAGACAACCGCCTCCCCGACGAAAATCTTGGGGCCTTTCAACGCCGCATCGGCGCCGATGGCCTCATCGGATACTTCCAAAAACATCCCGCCGCCGAAGAACTGATGAAAAAAATTTCCGACACCGATTCAATTTTATAGGATTCATACCGGCAGACATCAACCAACGAATGGAGACAATCACTTCTGTCTTTGGGAAGGAATCAATGGGAGGGTTTATCTTTCCGCGAAAACCTTCTTCACGGCCGACAAGACGCGATCGGTTTCAAAGGGCTTGATGATATAATCGGTGGCACCGGAACGGATGGCCTCCATCAAGGCCTCCCTTTGATCAATGGCGGTGATGACAATCACCTTGGCGTTCTCATCAATACCCAAGATCTCTTCCAATGCCTGGATGCCGTCTTTCTCCGGCATCGTGATATCCATCGTCACCAGGTCGGGTCTCAATTCTTTATATTGCTGTACCCCTTCATTGCCGTCACCGCATTCACCGACGACTTCATACCCGTTCGCGACAAGGATGTCTTTCAACATCAATCGAATGATGGGAGCATCGTCAACGATCAGTATTCTTCCGGCCATACTCTAGTCTCCTTTGAATCGGGTATTACAGATATAATTGATGGTCTTATCGCTTCCCGGAAACGGCAGAATGAACATACTACACTTGATGTCGTGACTGATGATATGAAACGTGCTCTCGATGATGAGGACTTCGTCCCGCTCGCTGGCCGTGCCCATCACGAATTCCTGAAAGACTGTCCCCACAAAATCGTGAATCACTTTTGGCGGTGTGGGCTTCATGGCGATTTCAAAATCGGTCGAGAAAACGCTGCAGATGGCGCTCGCCATGATATTTCCTATCTCCTGTATAGCACTTCGCACATAAATGTCAAATTCTTTGACCAGCCCCACTTCCCTGCGAAGGATCAAATCCGTCAAGATCAGACAACTGGGCGCATCCGCGTAGAACAGAAACTTGAAAGGCGCGTCCCCGAGCATATCCACCATCGACCCGATCACCTCGATCTGCGTTTCCTCAGCGTTCACCCTGGCCGTCGCATCGGAGAGATCCGCCAGATAAGCTCTCTCCAAAACAATTCTAGCCCCGCACCTGACAAGTTTCGAAAGAACCTGAGACGCCTTGTCAACGCTCAATTGGGCGATCAATTCCACGGCCTTGCTGATTCTTAAATCCATATCCATCAATCAATACTCCCTTGGCTCCTCACCAAAGATCCGGCAGAGCACCTTTCCCGTTTGAGTGTCAAACATGATCTTGTATCCTTTTTCACCGCCCGTATGAAAACCGACAATCCTGATTTTCAGGTCTATGAGAATCCTATGAACCGCTTCCAGATTTTCATCACCGATATGACGGTTCACATGCTTCAAAACATTCGCGCCACCGAATATCTTAGCAACAAAATCCTCCTTTTCCAGCTTAAAAATATTTTTTAATTGGCGTAGGAGCTCCTCAATCCCCGTATCCGCGTATTTTTCTTTCTTCAAGATTTGTCCATCTTTGGTCGGCTTGGCCTCCGGCAGCATCAGATGAAGCACCCCCCCCACCTTATGAACCGGAGAGTAAAGACAAACCGCCACGCAGGAACCCAGATAGGTCGTGATGACCATAGGGGCCTTGGCGATTTTGATGTCCCCGACACCGACGGATAGAGTTTTCTGTTCGTCCATGGATAAAATTGGCCTCTAACGTGATTCCATGATGATCAACTTAGGGTCGAGGATCAAAGAGATCTGCCCGTCCCCAAGAATGGTCACGCCTGAGACGCCCTTGACATGATAAAAATGATGCGAGAGGGATTTGATCACAATCTCCGTCTCGCCGATCAGCCTCTCAACGATGATGCCGACCTGACTATTCCCGTCTGAGATGACCACGATCAGTCTGCCCTTCCGGTCTTCACGTTTGGTTCCCCGGGTATGGATGATATCCTTCAACTCGATGAGACTCAAAACCTGATCGCGCAGTTTGACGGTCGCGTTGCCGTCGATGGAATAAATCATCTCTTCGGTCACCTTGATGATCTCCGTGACAGATTCAAGCGGTAGGGCGTAGATCTCGCCGTCAACGACAATCAACAGCGCCTGGATGATCGCGAGAGTCAGCGGAATTTTAAGAACAAAACGGGCTCCCTTCCCGATTTCGGATTCGATATCGATGGAACCATTGAGCGAGGCGACGATATTGTGGACCACGTCCATCCCAACGCCGCGTCCCGACAAACCCGTCACTTGAACGGCCGTACTGAAACCCGGAAGAAACATCAGATCCAGCTTCTCCCGGTCGTTCAGCCGGTTGAGCTGTTCCTGCGTGATCAATTTCTTCTTCAAGGCACTCTGGGCCAAAACGTTGGGGTCAAGCCCTTTCCCGTCATCCTGGACTTCGATACAAATGTTATTCCCATCATGCAAGGCCTTGAGGAGAATGGTTCCTTTCGCCGGTTTGCCGATCCGCTCGCGCGTGGAAAAGTCTTCAATGCCGTGATCAACGGCATTGCGGATCATGTGCGTCAAAGGTTCCCCCAGATTGTCCACAAGACTTTTGTCCAGTTCTGTTTCTTCTCCCTCCAGAATCAAATTGATTTCCTTCCCCAGATCCTTGGAGATATCGCGGATGATCCGGTTAAATCTGGTGAAAACCCCCTTGATGGGAACCATCCTGGCCTGCATCACAGCCGCCTGAATGTCCGAGGCAATCTTGCCTAAAATTCCTGTGGTTTCATCCAAAAAATGGATATCACTGATCATGTGACTGCGATTGAGGTGTTGATCCAGAGTGCTCAGATAAACCTCAAACTGTTCCAACTGCTTTGAGACCCTCTTGGCATCCTGATCTTGACCGCCGGCCGCGGTCTCACGAAGGTCTCTCATCAAAACCCCAAAGACGGATTTGATATGCGACATCGATCGCACAAAATCCCTCTGGCCTACAATCTCATCATTGAGCATGTTCACCAAACGCTCAAATTGGGCCCGAACGGTCACCAATTCCCCTGAGAGGTTCATCAATATATCGAGTTTATGCGCATCGATACGGATACTGGGGGTTTGAACGGAACTGGTGTCCGGAGACTGCGCCGTAAGGGGAGCGCGAGGATCCTTCGTCAGCGGAGTGCGCAGCCTCCCCGCAATGGGACGTCCTGAGGGATCCGAAAGGCCGGGGAGGGGTTTTCTTTCGATCAATTCTTTGATGGTCTCCGGAGAAATCTGTTTGATCCCGACGACATTGACCTCACCAATGGATAACAAAGAGAGAATCTTCTTTTCTGGAACAGCCGTCGCGTAAAGGACATGGATCTCCAAATGAGATTTGAGCGTGTCATCGATTGTCCCGGGCAAAGGTTCCATCGTGATGATCGTCCCCTGGCCCTTGAGATGTTCTTCAATCACCAAGGCCTTCATGCTTTTCATCGGCGTATTCTCGCCAAGGGCGAGCGTGATCTGGTGAATCCCCTGATCCTTTTGCCGGAGCGCCTCGCTCAAAATCTCCCGCGTCTTGGCAGACATGACCGCGTCATCCAACAAATTCCCTGCACTGCGGGAAACCGGCGCGGCCGGCTGAGGACGTTTGCCCCCCGGGGCAATGCCGTCGGTGTATTCCTTCAATTCCCGAAGAATCGGGGTGATATCCGCATTGATTTTCTCTTTGCGCCGCAACGAGGTCACAAGACCATTGATCACATCAATCCCATCAAAAAGGATAGAAAACATATCCGGAAAGACCGCCCTGCGATCACGGACAATAGAAAGAATGTTCTCCATGGCATGCGCCACGCTTTGAACTTGCGGGATATTGACCATGCCCGAAGAACCTTTGATGGTATGGACAATCCGGAAGATATTGTTGATCAACTCCATATTGGAGGGATCTTTCTCGAGGGCAACCAAATCACCGTTGAAATGTTCAATGTTCTGCTCTGTGTCGTCCAAATAAACCTCAATGTATTTTTCGTCAATCTCAAAGGTCTGGGAGAGGCCTTTTTTCTGTACCGGACCCTTGTCTTCCCCGCTTTGCCTGCCGGGAACAGGACTGGCCGAGGTCTTCAAAAATTCATCGATCTTCGACACGACATTGCTGATATCCAGGGTTTCCTCGCCCTTTTCCTTCAACTCCGCCGTCAAATCTTTCAATACCTTCAACGCCTCGCAAAACAGATCCACACACTCTTTCTCCATCGGGATATCATTTTCCCGGCGGTGCCGGATCATCGCGCCCAGATGATGACTGACGCTGACAATTTTCTCCAATCCGATCAAAGAGGCCGCCCCCTTGATCGTGTGGGCGGCGTGAAACATCTCTGCCAAGTCTGCCTCAGTGATCCCTATCCCCTCCCGGAGACAGGTACGCGCCAAGAGACATTTTTCCTCTAATGTCTTGACATGATCTTTGATCCCTTGGAGAAACTCATTGATGACCGCGTCTCTTTCTTGTGACGGCATTCTTCAGTCCTTGTGTTGACGTGTTTCAAAAATTGAATCCGGCGATCCTTTTGACGGCCTCGGCGATATCCTTGCTGTCCAATTCGATGTCTACGGCCCCGCGTCCATACGCCATCTTGGGCATGCCGTAGACCACGCAGCTGTCTTCGTTCTGACCGATCACAAAGGCCCCTTGTCTGTGCATCTTCTCCAGTCCCCTGGCCCCGTCATCGCCCATGCCGCTCAAAATCACACCGATCACATTCTTCGTAAAATGCTCCGACACGGAATCAAAAAGAACGTCGCAGGATGGACAATGCGATGAGACTTTCTCTTCCGCGTGCACACTGATCGTCATTTGCTCCCCCAAACGGCGCAGCCTCATCTGGAACCCCGCCGGGGCCAGATAACATACGCCGGGATGAATCGATTCTTTATCTTCGGCGACTTTCACGCGAATCTTCGACATGCTATCCAGACGCTTGGCCAGACTCTGCACAAATTTATCCGGCATATGCTGCACCCAGACAATCGGTTTCATCTCCGCCGGTATTCTCGGGATGATCGCCAATGCCGCCTGGACCCCGCCGGTCGAAGATCCCATCGCGATCAAGTCAATGGACCTGGCCTTCGCACTCAACTCCGAGAAAATGACCTCCGTCGGAGAGGGAGGGGACTTATATTTTTCTTTGATATTCTTCAGACGCTGCTGAAAGACAAGAACCTCAATTCTTTCTATCAACACCCCGACAATCTGATTCACCCCATCCGCGCCATTGGTCGGTTTGTGAAGGAAATCGGCGGCGCCGTATTCCAAGGCCTGAATGGTGGTGCGGGCCCCTTCATAAGTGAGAGCGCTGAGCATCAAAACAGGGATCACGCCCTGGTGTTTGATCCTCCTCAAGCACTCCAGGCCATCCATCACCGGCATCTGGCAGTCAAGAACCAAGAGATCCGGTTTGGTCTGTTTGACCAGATCGAGAGCCTCCTGACCGTTACGGGCCGAACCGACCACCTGGATTTTTCCGGATGATTCGATTTTCCCCTTCAGGACGTTGAGGAAAAACTCGGAATCATCGGCAATGACAATTCGGATCATCTCTTCTGATAAATTCCCGCGTGAATGTATTGCAGAGACGATTGAACATCCTGCAAACTCTCCGTCATGCTGATGATCAAATACCCGCCAAGGCCGAGACTCTTCTCGATCATGCTGACGGCCCTTTGTTTGGACGCGCGGTCAAAATAGATCATCGCGTTCCTTAAGAAAATGATATCCATCTCCTCATAGGGAGACGGTTTGAGCAGATTGTGCTGGAAAAATTTGACTAAGCGCATGATATTTTCATGCAGTTGAAACTGCATTTTTCTGTAACGGGGGTCGCCCTCAACCCTTTCAAAATGAATCCTGCGCAGATGATGCGGCATATTGCTGACACTGCGTTCGCTGTAAAGCGCCTTTTTAGAAAACTCCAAGACGGAACTGTTGATGTCGGAGGCAAAGATGCTGATCTTCCATTGGGGATGATCCCTGAAGAATTCCTGGCAGGCGATGGCGAGGGAATAAGGTTCTTCCCCCGTCGAGCAGGCGGCCGACCAAATCCGAAGCTCCGGATTCGCGACGACCTCCTCTCTTTCAAGAAAAGACGGAAGGATTTTTTTGACGAGAAAATGAAACTGTTCCGGATGACGGTAAAAGAAAGTTTCATTGGTCGTGATGGCATTGACGAAGACCTCGAGTTCCGCGCTTGCGGGCTTGTTGACAAGTTTCAGATAATCCCCAAACCGGGTCATTCCCAGCTGCCTCAGACGTTTACGCAGCCGGGCCATGACCAAAGGTTTTTTCGTCGGCAGCAATCTCACCCCCGAGACCTCGTACATGATATCGCGCAGGCTATTGAATTCCTCATCGGTGATCTCTGTAATGTCCATTGAAAATTTTAAGCTCCCGACGGCCTGGAATCCGGAAGCGACTCTTTTGAAGTCAGCTCTTTGATATCTTCCAAAATGGAATTGTGCAGTTCCTTCAAATCCAGGACGATGATCATACGGCCTTCCATCTTACCGATCCCCTGGATGCATTCCCGATTGATTTTCATCTTGACATTGGGTGCCGGCACGACACGGGAGGTGCCGATTTTGATATTGTCCAAAATCTCATCAACGATGAAACAAATCTGGGAGGCATCGATATCAACAACGATCATCTTGGTGTTATCATTGAATGCCTTCTCCCGCAATCCGAATTTTCTGCGAAGATCGAACACAGGGATGATATTCCCACGGATGTTGATCACCCCCAGCACAAAATCCGGCATCTGCGGCACATAGGTGATCTTCTGAACGCGGATCACTGCCTGGACATCCTTGATATCTACGGCATACTGCTCGTCCGCGAACATAAAACAGACCAACTGCAAGATCTCTTCGTCCTCGTCTTGGAACCGATTGCTGATGATGCCCTGTTCGTCCATAGTCTTAAAATCCTACCCCTCAGTATCCCTTCAACTGCGTCTTGACCTGTTTCATCAAGGCCCAGCGGTCGCCTTCATCGATCCCCACGAACTGAACGCCGATGTCGTAAAGCTGAGCCGGAATCAAGACCTCCACCCGGACAACCGAGGCGAGGATAACGATCGGCTCTGTGCGCAAGACTTTGTCTTCCCTGTAAAACTCATTCTTGTATGTCTCCCATCCAGGGATCGTGATCACCAATTTCAGGATGTCATGGATGTCATACCTCGTTTTCGATTCAAACAAAGCGCCGCTTGTGCTGTAATTCTTGGTGACCCCCTCTTCAAAGACCTCTTCATCCTCCGCCCGTTGAAAGACGTATCTCTCGTGGCGCAGCATATACTGCTGTCCCAAACGGATATATTGCCTTCGTTCTGCGGAGGAAGAATCTGCCATTTATCGAATGACCTTCGCGTCTATCACAGTGATCAACTGATCCATCTCATCCTTGACGATCTGGGCGTCCGCCCCTGCCGCAAGACACTGCTTGGCCATTTCCTCCGAGAGGGATGGCGCAAACACCACGCAAGGCAGACGCTTCAACTGAGAGTTTTCGCGAATTTTACGGATCAGATGAAAACCGTCCATCCGGGGCATCTCGATATCCGTGAGCAGAAGATGATAATGCCCAGCGATATCCTTAAAACCGGGATCCATAGTCAGATCCTCCAGGACCTTCCAGGCCTCAAGACCGTTACTGACCGTCAAAACCTGATAACCCGCTTCGCGGGCATAACGGGCCAGCAATTTCCTGATGAAGTCCGAATCCTCCGCGATCAGGATGGTCTTGCTCGCGCGGTCAAAACCGGCACGCGGGATAAGAATCGGCTGAGACTTCTCCTTGGGACGCTC
This sequence comes from uncultured Planctomycetales bacterium, assembly GCA_964365515.1. Lineage (GTDB taxonomy): Bacteria > Omnitrophota > Gorgyraeia > Zapsychrales > Zapsychraceae > CAYIQK01. The sequence goes on from CAYIQK010000016.1 coordinate 13,252, forward strand.
GACGGAGGGCTTGATGTCTAAGGCGATTCTCCCAAAATTCAACAAAAAAAGAATCCTTCCGTCAATCTTCGTGACACCCAGCACATATTCTCCTTGGGACTGCACCAAATGGGAAGGGGATTCAATCTCGGATCGCAGGATGTGGTAAATCCGCGTGACATGATGCACCCAAAATCCAACCTGCGCGTGGTTGAACTCAGAGACAATGATACGGCTTTTTTTTAAGTCATATTCCGCGCGGATATCGAAATGGCGGGACAGATTGATGACGGGGATGATCTTCCCCCGCAGATTGATAACGCCTGAGATGGACGGATGAGCCCCGGAGACGGGAACGATGCCCATTGAGGCCTTGATGATCTCCCGGACTTCCATAACATCAATGCCATAATATTCCCCCCCCAGACAAAATTCAATAATTTCTATCTCTTCAGATCTTTTGGCAGAAGGGACTTGAGCCCCCCGTTCCATTTTGTCAGCCATATGATGATATGTAAGGATCCTATTTTTTGACCTTCGTAAAAGCTATCTTGGGATCTTCTCCGGCTTCATCAATCTTGAATTGATTGACAAGGATTTCCAAATTCTCGACCTGTTTATTCATCTCCGTCGAGGCGGCGGACATCTCCTCCGCGGAGGCGGCATTCGATTCGACGACGGCCGTACTTTCCTCCATAGCCGTGGCCTGTTTCTGGGTGGCGTCCGAAATGGCTTGTAACTGTTCGGCGATTTTCATAATCACCCCGACAATCTCATGGAGATTACGGCCCGCCTCTGCGGAAAGTCTTGCTCCGTCCTTGACCTGATTGGAGCTCTCATTCATCAACTTCGTGATTTCACCGGCCGAGGAAGCGCTTCGTTCCGCCAATTTACGAACCTCATCAGCCACGACCGCGAATCCCCTCCCATGTTCACCCGCCCGTGCCGCTTCAATGGCGGCGTTTAAGGCCAACAAGTTGGTTTGATCCGTAATATCGGTGATGAGCTCAACCGCTTCCGTAATCTGCTTGGAGCTCTTTTCGATTGTCATCATGGCCTCTATCGTATTCTGCATGCCTTCGTTAACCTGTTCTATGCTTTGGACGGCTTTCTGCGCCAACTCATTGGCCGAACTGGCACTTACCGCATTCGACTGCACAGAGCCGGAAAGCTCTTCAAAGGTCGCCATCTGCTGTTGGGCCCCTTGAGAGACAGTGTCTGAAGAAACGGCTATCTCCTTACTATGGGAAGCCAGTTGTCGTGAAGCCACATTCACCTCTTTAACGATGACCGCAATCTTTTCAATCATCTTATTAAAAGCCAAAGCTGTTTTGGCCAATTCATCTTGCCCCTGGATATTTATCCGCTGATTCAAATTAGAACTCCGTTCAATCGTATTAATAGTTGAAAGCAGTAAATTGATAGGAGAAACGATCGTCCGTGAAAGCAGCCAAGACACGAATGTCGTAATGATGAGCAATGTAAGTACAACCGGAACGACATCCCACAGAATTTTCTTCCACAAAATCTTTAATTCAGCGACATTAACAACCATCCACAGGCTCCCTCCTTTTCTGTTATCCGTAGGGAGTTCCATGTGCAATATCCCTTTCACGGGGTCGATGAAATAGTCTTTCCCTTTCTCCTTCCGCCAATCGCTTTGATACTGCGCGCGAATCGCCTCGACCTTCCCCTGTTGAGTCTCATAATCGGTCAATCGTTTCTTCCTTTGCTCAACAATATTCTTAACACTCTCCCACTTTTTATGCTCACTCGGAATCCTCCTAAGCATGTCCTCCGCTTTCTTAAAGTTATCCTCCAAGGTTTGGATATAGTTGGGAGGATAGACCGACCGCAGCACCCTGCCTTCTTTGGCGTCATAAATAACCCCAAAGTCTTCGCTGGTGGCATCCATTTTCCCACTAGCAGAGAAAAAAAGGAGTTTTTCGTTTGCCTGATACAATTTCAAGGTCTCCTCATCCTGGACATTGACATAATTCCCCCCCGCGATCGAAGGCCCCATGAGATTCAGGATGGGTTGAGCCGAAACTCTCGCCACATTGATCACATGCTTTAATGCTAGATTATACTGACTCTTATACCAGGTGAACCCCAGAACAAGACTCATGCATAACAACAAGATAAGCGGTCCTCCCATAATACGCTGACTTATGGAAAGTAAAAAAATTTTATTCCTCATATATCCATCCTTTAAATTGCCTCGCAAGGCACACACTTCCGTTGTACGAAACAGGAATTTGCCGAGAAACGAAATACGTCATGGTTGGAATATACCCCTTTTTATAGCCGCATATCGCCGATTATCGCCTTGTGACACCATTTTTAAAAAACTGCGTATAACCGGAATGACAAGAAACGCATGTTTTATGCTCAAGGGAGGCGTGCCCAGAACCCATCAAATCCGTCCCATCAAAAGCATAGGCACCATATTGTGGTTCACCGAGCAAATGCTCTGTTACAAACAATACTTTGATGTCTACCAACTCCAGAACACCTGTTAGTCCATCATCAAACTGCCCTTTACCCGACGCATAGGCCTCTTTTTGCGCAGGATTAATACGCACATTATAAAAACTTCCCTTGCCGTCTTGAATCCAGTTGTAAGTCTTAAAAGTGTCCTTTAAGATGGGCGGCATATCCACCGGCAACGCTGCCTCAACGCCGGAAATGGTTCCTGTAGCAACAACGGGCCACTCTTCCCAGCCTGTTGGAAAATCGGCATTTGACTTTGCATAAACTGCGTGACTTGTCGCAACCAATGCCCCTGTCGTGACCAGCGCCAGGAAAATCCGGAAACACCTTTTAGCATTATTCACTGTTTCCCTCCTTTTTTAATTCTGCACCTTGTTAAAAATATTTTTCCTTTGTTTATTCCCCATATGATTTGTAAAGCAATCGCCCATCCTATCCCCCCCGATCAGATAATTTTTACCTCCGCAAGCAGTTCAAAATCCTTGATATCGATCCGCGTCTCAGCCCCCCACATCCATTCGGTTTTATCGTCCGCGTTCGCGCCGATATAGCTTGAAGTTGCCAGATCGAACCGGTCGAACCACGGAAGATGAGCCGTCCATTTCCCGCCGAAAACCTTGTCCTCATTGACATCATCTTTGGCACGGTTCGCGGCCTCTCCGTTCCCCACGAAAACATTGTAACCGGCACCCCACTCGTTCTCAAAATAATGCTTACCGTAGACCGATACGCCCGTTGTGTCAAATGGAATCACGTTCTTGACCAAGAGCGGGCGGGAGGTGGAGACCATGATGGAAGGATAATGATTGGCTGTCCAATACTGAGGCATGAGCAATTTCCCTGCGCGTATATTCAACAGGTCATTGTGATTATATTCCAGCCAAGTCGTTTCAACCTTGGCCTCGCCGCCGCCGGTGACGGTTCCGCCGGTTCCCGCAACATCGAAGGCATATTCAAACTCCACTTCCGAGAAAAAGTGCCAGTTCTCGATCTTTTTATCGAAAAAGAAAGAAAGATGGTGCTGTTTGAATTCACTGGGACTGGCCTCTTTGTCGTCATTGTACCACTCGAGGTCATAATACCCGTTGATCTTAACCAGCTGGTCCACCGCATTTTTAAATCCCTGGAATTCACCGCGAAGTTCATCCACCGACCCGCCGGATGGCTCCACGGCTTGAACCTTGGATTGCTGTTCATATTTCGCAATAGATCCCTGCATCCCAGCGATGGTCTGCTGCAACTGGGTGATGGTCTCGCTCATGGCCTTCATTTCACTTTTCAGTGTTTCGATCTCTTCGTCTGCGTCCGCCTCAGGCGGACGTGCCACGCCGCAATACAAAAGAAGACTCAAGGCACATCCCATCGTGATAATAAACTGCGGCACTCTCCTCATTCTCCTCCCCCTTTCACTGTACTGAACCTCATCCTTGAACACGACTGCTTGATTGAACCTGATGAGCAGCCTTCTATTTACAACCCACTGACCCTGATGATCTTAATCCCTGGGCTTCCCAGAATCTCGGATTCCTTGACAATCGCCAGACCTCCCTCATAACCGGCCACTTTTCCCGCGGCGTCTGTGCTGTCCACGGCGGAAGCGGGGATGGTAGTGATTTGCTGTTGAAAAATCGCTGTGAGATAGTATTTCTTCAAGTCTGATTCGTCGTGAATCTTCACGGCATTTGTTAATAAAGATTTCATTTCATCCCCCTTCGAAGGAGGCAGCCATGCCGTGATATCGCGTCCGTTGGACCATTTCTTTTTCTTCATCAGATAGATCGACTTGAGATCGCTCAAAGACAGATCGGACACGTCATTGGCCGCGTTGACAATGGCCACGATGCCCTCCGCAAAGGCAGGCGGTCCGGCCGCCAG
>CAYIQK010000017.1:0-13695 GCA_964365515.1 uncultured Planctomycetales bacterium
TCCACCCTGCGGTCCCGGTGGATTACCACCCCGCACATCCGGCCCCTGACCAGTTCCCCCCCGTGGTCCCGGAGGATTCGGCTGGGCAAACGCCAATCCCGCCACGCCAATCAAACCAATAACCATTAGTAAAATCTTTCGCATCAACATGAAACACCCTCCTTTCATTTGAAAACTATTTTACCTTCTTTCGAAAGAGTGTATACAGAAAATTCTGTTTTGTTTGGAACGGGGTCTTGTGATCTTCACGGAAACTCTTGATATGGACAAAATCTTCCTCGAAGACCTTTTGGATGGATTCCACGCAGTACCGCGTGACATTCAGACCACTGCACTTTGCAGGCCCCTCGGATGAAAAAGCCGCCAGAATCAGATAACCGCCAGGACGGATCAATTTCCCGGCTATCCTGGCGTATTTGCGGATATCCTGCTTGCGCGTCAAAAAGTGAAAGGCCGCCCAATCATGCCAGAGGTCAAATCGCCGGTCTGTTTCATACGCAAGGATGTCCGATTCGATCCAGCACACCGGCTTCGCCTTTCGACCTAAGCGTGCCTTCGACCGTTCCAAGGCCTTGCGGGAGATATCCAAGACACAGATATTCTGAAAACCCAATTCCATCAGCCTGTCGGCAACCTTCGAATCCCCTCCACCGACATCCATGATCCAGGCTGTTGGATCCAAATGAACCGATGAAATCAGCTTGATGGAAGTGCGGGGATCGTCTTTGAACCAGCTGACCTCGTCGCAGGCCCTGGTCTGATAGACATTCTCCCAGTGGTTCTTCCGGACTTGAGACGGCGCTTTCATGGGCATTTCGTCTTGATGTAGTTTTCCAAAATTCCGATAAACTCTTCCTTGATATGGCCGCCTTTCAAGGTTGTCAATTGTTTCCCGTCGGCATAAACAGGGGCAATGGGTTTTTCCGATGCCCCGGGAAGGCTGATGCCGATATCCGCGTGACGGCTTTCGCCGGGACCGTTGACCACGCAACCCATGACGGCAATCTTCAATTTTTCAACCCCCGGATACTGTTTGCGCCAAAGATTCATATTCTGCTGAATATAAACACTGATATCCCGCGCCAAATGCTGGAAATAATCACTGTTCGTCCTGCCGCAGCCGGGACAACTCGTCACCGTCGGCGCGAAGTAACGCAATCCCAGGGATTGCAGAAGGATCTTGCAGACCTCGACCTCCCGAGAGCGGCCGACATTCGGCTGAGGCGTGGAGCCCAACGGGCTTACGCCAGTGGCACCTGATTTTTCGGTCTTCCGCCCGTTGGGCGGAATCCCGCCCGTCCGCCAATAATTGTGGCGGACTGGGTGCGGGGTCAACGACACCCGGATCGTATCACCGATGCCCTGCTGCAACAAAATGGCCAGCGCCGCCGAACTGGAGGCCACTCCCTGGATATCCCCGCCGGCCTCGGTCAGTCCCAGATGAAGGGCATAGTCGCATTCCTGTGCCAGACGGGAATAGACCGCCACCATATCCTGCAGAACAGACATCTTCACGCTCAGGACAATCCTGTTTGAGGAAAGTCCGATCCTTTCGGCGAGTTCCGCGCTTTGAAGGGCACTGTGGATCATGGCGTTATAGGTGATCTCTTTAGAACTTTTTGGGCTTTTGAGCCGCGCGTTACGGTTCATCAGATCCGTTACAAGCTCCTGATCCAGAGACCCCCAGTTGACCCCGATGCGGACGGCCTTATTGTGTTCAATGGCGATTTTGATGATACTGGAGAAATTTTCATCCCGCCGGATCCCCTTGCCGATATTCCCTGGGTTGATGCGGTATTTGTCCAAAAGACGTGCGCAGTCGGCGTGCTTGCTCAACAGCAAATGTCCGTTGAAATGAAAATCGCCGATGATGGGGGTGGAATATCCTTTCCCACGGATGGTCTTGATGATCTCAGGGATCGCCCTGGCCGCATGATCGTCATTGACGGTCAGACGCACCATCTCAGAGCCGGCCTCGATAAGCTCAATCACCTGACGGACTGTGGCCACAACATCTTGGGTCGAGGTATCCGTCATGGACTGGATGACGATGGGGCGTCCTCCCCCCACCAAGGTATTGCCTATTTTGACTGTCTGGGTTTTTCTTCTCTGGGCGAGTTCCATGGCGATTCTGACGGAAAATATCGCTGCGAAAATGATCGAACCATGTTATAATGCCGCCATTATAATGAAGTTTGAGGGGCAATTCAATGGAAATATATCTGGCACAGACACAAGGATTTTGCGCCGGGGTCTCTTTCGCGATTGAAATCGTTGAACAGGCCCTGCAAAAATACGGGGCGCCTTTGTATGTGTACCATGAAATCGTCCATAACACCTATGTCGTCAAGGACTTACGCAACCGCGGTGTAATCTTCATTGAGGATCTTGATGAAGCCCCCTGCGGGCAGCGTGTCATCTTTAGCGCCCACGGTGTCCCGCCGCCGGTCATTGAAAAAGCCCTGAAACGGCAGCTGATCTACATCGATGCCACCTGCCCTTTGGTGACCAAGGTCCATCTCGAGGCCACTAGATTTTCAAACCAAAACTGCGAGACCGTTTTGATCGGACACCGGGGGCATCAGGAACTCATCGGGACCTCCGGCTATGTCCGGCCGGATTTGCTTCACATCATCGAAGACGAGAACGATATTGACGCCCTGGACATCGATCCGGCCGTGGCTGTCGCTTACATCACACAGACAACATTGTCGGTGGATGACACAACAAAAATGATTCAAAAACTGAAAAAAAAATTTCCTCATCTGATCGCCCCCGCGCGCTCGGATCTGTGTTACGCGACACAAAACCGGCAGGATGCCGTTAAGGAACTGGCCAAAATCTGCGATGTCATCATCATCTGCGGTTCCCCCAAAAGCTCTAATAGCAACCGTTTGAGGGAAACCGGCGAGAAACAAGGAATCCCGAGCCACATCATCGACCGGGCGAAGGAATTGGATTTGAGTATCCTCAACGGCAAAAACCGCATCGGTATCAGTTCGGGGGCATCTGTCCCGCGCATCATCGTTGATGAATTAGTCGAACGGATTCAAGGATATGACCCCCAAACGGTTGTCCATGCCTTTGAGAACCCCGAAAAAAATATCGTGTTCGCATTGCCAAAAATTTAGACAGCCGATCGAAAAATGTGGTACACTAAGGCCAAAAATCCGGGAAGAGAAAATGGCAAAATTAATCATTGATGACAAAGAATACGAACTGCCCGACGGATCAAAAATCGATACCGTCTGTGAAGAAGCCGGGATCCCTTTCAGCTGTAACTCCGGCGTGTGCGGCACCTGCCAGGTTGAACTCATTGATGGGGCTGAAAACTTGAGCGAACTCAATGAAGAAGAGATGGACCTTGGCATGGACCACCGCAACCGTTTGAGCTGCCAGTGTCATATCAAAAAAGGCACAGTCAAAATCACCTACTGACACAATGTTTTATTTGTCCAAGAAACCACTGGAAAAATTAAAACTCAGCGACGATTTCTCTCGCGGCCAGGCCGGGGCGTTCTGCTGTTTTGAAGGATGGGTCCGGGACCAAAATGAAGGCAAACCCGTCCGTTTCCTCGAATACGAAGCCCATGAATCCCTCTGCCGGCGTGAGGCCGAAAAAATACTTGAGGAAGCCCAAGCGAAATTCCATGTGATTCAACTGAAGGCCGCCCACAGAACCGGGAAGCTAAAAATCGGGGAAATGGCCGTGTGGGCCGGCGCCACGGCAGCTCATCGCGAGAACAGTTTTCAGGCCTGCCGGTACATCATCGACGAAATCAAAAAGCGCCTTCCGATCTGGAAAAAGGAGCATTATGCCGACGGACAATGCGATTGGGTCAATTGCGGCAACGACTTTTGTATTGATCTTTCTTCACTGCCAAAGGGGGACTGGAAGCGTTACACATTCATCGATATCCGTGAAACCAACGAACGAGTCACCGATCCCGCCGGTGAAATTGAAAGCCTTCATCTTCCCTTGAGCCAGTTTCCCTCCAATGGATTCCGATTCGATCCGTCACGGCAATATGTCCTATTTTGCGCCAAAGGCATGCGCAGTTTCAACCTCACAAAAAAACTCCGGGAGGAAGGCGTCACGAACACCTTCTCTCTGAAAGACGGTATTTCCGCAATCAAAACATATTTCCACACCCATGCCGCCAAGAATTAAAATAACCACCAAAAAAGGCGATCAAGGCGAGTCCTCCCTTTTCTCCGGCGAGAGAGTCCGCAAAGACTCCCCCCGTTTAGACGCCATCGGGGATTTGGACGAATTGGTGAGCGTCTTGGGTATCGCCCGTCACCACGTGAAAAACGACAAGACGAAGGATGCGATCCTATGGCTTCAGCGCAGTCTCTTCACCGTCGGTTCGGAACTTGCCACCACCCGCGAGAAACTCAAGAAACTCTCTAAGCGCGTGGATCAAGGCTGGGTGGAGAAAATCGAACAGCGGATGGAATCTTTGTGCCTTGAAATCACAACCCCAAAAGGTTTTGTCGTGCCGGGGGGCTGTTTCTCCGGGGCCCACCTCGATCACGCGCGGGCCATCGCCAGACGCTGTGAACGCAAGGCCGCGGGTCTGCTCAAAGAAAAAGAAATCGACAACGCCTTCGTGCTGGTGTGGCTCAACCGTCTCTCCGATTATTTGTATCTCATGGCCCGCCGTGAGGAAGACAAACCGATTTATGTTCAAGAATGACTTAGAGCCTCTGTATTTCAAAGGTCTGGGAGTGGATATCGTCGACGACGCCCCGCTCACCGATTACACGACGTTTCAACTCGGAGGACCATGCCGGGCCCTTTTGAACTGCCGGCACCCTCATCAGCTTGAACAAACCATCGCGTATCTAGCGAAGAATCGTTTGCGTTTCATCCTGATCGGCGGCGGATCCAACATTGTCGTCTCAGATCATGGAATCGACTGTCACGTCATCCGCTACAAAAGTTCCAGCCCCCTCATCGAACAAGACGGAAACGATTTGATTGTGACGGGAAGCACGTTACTCGATCATCTGGCGCTTTTTGCCGCGGAAAACGGTCTCGAAGGTCTCAATTACGCGAGCGGCGTCCCGGGAACGGTCGGCGGCGCCATTGTCGGAAACGCCGGCGCCTTCGGCAGACAAATCGGCGATGTCGTCGAATCCGTTGAATTGATCTCCAAGACAGGGACCAAACGAAAGGCCGAAGGCCGTGAACTTAAGTTCAGTTACCGGGACTCTCTTCTTAAGGAAACCGAGAAGATCATCATCTGTGCGCGGCTTTGTTTGATCAAGGGTCATCAGGAACAGCTCCTGAAAGAGCGACAAGACATCCTGCAGCTGCGAGAACAAAAGCATCCCAATCTGGTTCTACACCCCTCGGCCGGGAGCATCTTCCGCAACATTGAACCCACATCCCGGGCCGGCAAACGCCAGGCGGCCGGATGGTTCCTTGAACAAGCCGGGGCCAAACCTCTCAAAGCCGGCGGCGCCGTTGTTTTCGAAAAACACGCCAACATCATCGTCAAAGAAACCGGCGGCTGTGCCCAGGACGTCTTTGATCTCACCCGTCAAATGGCACAACTGGTACAGGAAAAATACGACATCCGATTGATCAGGGAAGTGCGTTTCGTTGGGGAATTCGAAGGAATGCCGGCGGATCGCCGCCGGTTATTCTGGTGAGTTCTAATAAAAACAACTGATCTTATTCTTCCCGCCACGCTTGGATTGATAAAGGGCCTGATCGGCCTTCATCACAAGGTCGCGGCGTCCCATCCCTTCGTAACTGCGGCCCACGCCGATGCTGACCGTGATCATCCTGTGAAAGAGATGTTTCTCCAAAGCCTCTTTGATCTTCCTGGCGGCCGCCTCGCCCTGGGGAATATCTGTCTCCGGCAGAATCACGGCAAACTCATCACCTGCATAACGGCATACGATATCGACACTGCGTAAATTTTGCTTCAAAATATTCCCAAATTCTTTGAGAAGATCATCGCCTGCCAAATGTCCGAACTCATCATTGTACGACTTGAAATCGTCAATATCGATCATCATCAGCGATAAGGACTTGCGGTAGCGCTTGAACCGCTCGATCTCTTGATCCAACACCTTGATGAAATACCGGTGGTTGAAGAGCTCCGTTACGGAATCCGTCATGGACAGATGCTCGAGCCTGCGGTAGTAATTCGCGTTCTCGATGGAAACGGCGGCCTGACGAACAATCGCGCACAGGATTTTCAAATCGACCTCCGTGAAAATCGCCTCACGAACGGCCGGCGGCCTGACGATCTTGTCCGTAACGTTGATCACCCCCACCAGTCTGTCATGCAGTTTGATGGGAACACTCACGAAAGATTTGCTCCGGTAACCGGTTCGATTTTTCCTGGCCACGCGCTGATCCTCCTCGATGTCGCGCACCAGAAGAGGCTGGCCTTCCTTGGCAACCATGCCGGCAACACCCTCCCCGAATTTGATCCGCGTCTTTTGGATCAGGCGTTCATCAAGCCCCTTGGCCGAACGGATGAGCAGTTCCTGGGACTGTGTATCGAGAAGCATCAGCGAACAACGCTCGGCATCCAAAATTTCCATTGCCTTCTCAACGGCAAAATCCACAAGATGGTTCAGATTCAATATGGATCTGATGGTCTGATCGATACTCAAAACCTGCTCGAGCTTCTGTTTCTCGAAATGCAATTGTTCATGCAGTCTCCCACGCTCTTCCTCGGCTCTTTTGCGGTCCGTGATGTCGATATTATGCTCAATGACTTGTTTGACCTCCCCTTGCTCATCAAAGATGGGGTAGGCATTGATCTCAAAATATCTGCGATGACCATCCGGACCCACAAAAACATGCTCGATCGTCATGGGTTTCTTGATCTCTTTGATGGTCTTGAGCGGACATGGCCACTGACCGCTGAGACTGCAGGGTTTATCCAATCCCCGCATCATGGCATAACACTTCAAGGCCGTAACGGTCGTGGCATCTTTTAAGGCGGCGGAATTTGCAACCTCGACGCTGTAGTCTTTCACATTGATGATATAAAAGGGGTGAACAATCGCTTCGAGGATATCATGAAGCAGTTGGTTTTGGGTATCTGGTGAAAACCGCTTGGACTTTGTCAAGGTCTCAGCCTCCAATCTGGAACATCTCGACTTTGGGAGCGGCCCCTTGAGGAGAATCCGTCAGGGAACGCAATTCGGAATAACGATCCATCCGGTTCTTCCATCGCATTCCCACGATGCGAAGAAGCTCCTCATCGGTTGCCCCTTCACGCAAGGGTCGCTTCAGATCCAAACCATCGCCGGCGAACAAACACATGTACATTTTCCCGTCCGTGGACAGCCGTGCCCGTGTGCATGTCCGGCAAAACGGCTGAGTCACCGAGGGGATAAACCCCACCTCACCGGTGCCGTCACGGAAAATATAACGCGAGGCCACCTCGCCGTAATAATGCGGCTTCGCCGGCACGATGGGAAACCGTTCGTTGATGATTTTAACCACCTCACTCGATGGAAGCACCCTCTGGGGATCCCAGCGGTTGCAATTGCCGGCATCCATATATTCAATAAACCGCAGGATGGCTTTGCGGCCTTTGAAATATTCAACCATATCCAAAATATGCTGATCATTGATGCCGCGCTGGACGACCACATTGATCTTGATGCAATCAAAGCCCGCTTCTTCGGTTGTTCGGATCCCTTCCAAGACCTGCCGGAGTCTCCCCTTGCCGCCGTTCATCTGCCGGAAAAGTTTGGCATCGAGAGTGTCAAGACTGATGGTGATCCTGTTCAAGCCCGATTCCTTCAATGCCTTCGCGTATTCCGCCAGCAACGATCCGTTCGTCGTCATAGCGATATCGTTGATCCCGCCGAGACTTTTCAAATTTTTGATGAGAACCGGCAGATGGGGTCTCAAAAGCGGTTCCCCTCCGGTTAAGCGTATCTTGCACACCCCCAAAGTCATGAATATCCCCGCCAGGCGCACGATCTCCTCATGCCTCAGCCAATCTTCTTTTTTAACAAACGTGTAATGTTTTTTGTACTCCTCCTCGGGCATACAGTAAGTGCAACGGAAATTACACCGGTCAATGACAGAAATACGCAGGTCACACAACGGCCTCCCAAGGAGGTCGCGAAGCCCGCCTTCCTCAAACGATCGGGATGAGGTTCGCAATGGGTTCATTCCGTTGAAACGGTTGTTTTGTGTTCAATCGCCCCGCGCATCGTGTGCCAGCAAAGACTCGCGCATTTGACGCGGGCGGGGAAATGCCAGACCCCTGAGAAAACCGCCAGTTTCCCGAGATCGTTTGGATCCTTCGCCGGATCCAGCTTTCCGATGATGAGCCGATGGAACTGTTCAAAAAGGATATTGGCCTCACACACGGTCTTGCCTTTCAGACTTGCCGTCATCAGCGACGCCGAGGCCTTGGAGATCGCGCAGCCGTCTCCTTCGAAGGACATATCATCGACAATCCCGCGATCATCCACGTGAAGATAAACCATCAGATGATCCCCGCAAAGCGGATTGTATCCTTCAGCCGTGTGGGTGGCATTTTCGATCTTGCGAAAATTCCTCGGTCTTTTATTATGATCCAAAATGACCTCCTGATAAAGCTCGGTACGGCTGTCGTAATTCATCGAAACACTTCCCTCGCCTTGAGCAATGCCTCCACCAGCTTGTCGATCTCTTCCTTGGTATTATAAAACGCCAGCGAGGCCCTCGCCGTGGCCGGAATACGGAAATGTTCCATCACCGGCTGAGTGCAATGATGGCCCGTCCGGATCGCAATTCCCTCATCATTGACCAAAGTCCCCACATCATGGGCATGAATGCCCGAAAGAACAAAAGAGAGGATACCTGCCTTTTCCCTCGCCGTCCCGATGATCCGCAGGCCCGGTACTGCCGCAATGGCCTCGACTGCGTACTCCAGCAATTCATCCTCGTAGGGCTCAATGGCGTCAAAACCGATAGCCTGCAGATAATCAACCGCGGCCCCCAATCCAATGACCCCGGCCACATGAGGCGTGCCGGCTTCAAATTTATAAGGCAGGACGTTGTATGTGGTTTTTTCAAAGGTCACCGCACTGATCATGTCCCCGCCGCCTTGAAACGGCGGCATCTGATCCAGCCATTGCGTCTTGCCGTACAGCACGCCGATGCCCGTCGGGGCAAAGAGTTTATGCCCGGAGAAGGCCAGAAAATCACAATCCAGTTCCCGCACATCCACCTTGCGATGGCCGACGGCCTGCGCGGCATCCACCAAAACCGGAACCCCCAGACGATGAGCCGCGTCAATCATTCTTTGGACAGGATTGATCGTCCCCAGCGAATTGGAGATGTAAACAACCGAGACCAGCCGTGTCTTCGGACCCAAAAGCCGTTCAAACGCGTTGAAATCAAGTTCCCCGCTGTCATCAAACGGAACAACCTTGAGAATACATCCCTTCTCCTGGCACAGCATCTGCCACGGAACAATGTTGGAGTGATGCTCCATTTCGGAGATGATGATTTCATCTCCTTCCTTGAGAAAACGTCGGCCGTAACTATAGGCGACAAGATTGATGGACTCGGTTGTCCCCTTAGTAAAAATGATCTGCGAAGACTGGCCGGCGTTGATAAAATTTTTCACCTTTTCGCGGGATTCTTCGTAACGGGCCGTGGCTTTTTCGCTCAAGTGGTGAACCCCTCGATGCACATTGGAGGCCCCCGACCGGTAATGCTGCGTCACCGCATCGATGACGGATTGCGGTTTGAATGTCGTGGCCGCATTGTCCAAATACACCAGCGGCTTTCCGTTCACCTGGATATGGAGGTTGGGAAAATCCTTGCGGATTTGTGTCACGTTGAAACTCATAGCCATACGACTCATCGCAAAACCTCGGAAGTGGATTCGAGAAGTCTGCTCAATTTCTCCCGCACGGATAAACTGCGAACCGTACCCAAAAGATCATCGACAAAGCCCCGTGTCAGAAGCCGGACCGCCTCCTGATGAGGGATGCCTCTGGTCCGCAGATAAAAAATTTCGTCCTCATTGAGCTGGCCGATGGTCGCGCCGTGCGTGCACTTGACATCATCGGCGAATATCTCCAGCTGGGGCTTTGTGTCAATGCGGCAGTCCTTTCCCAGTAAGAGGTTTTTGTTCAACTGATACGAATTGGTCTGCTGAGCCATAGATCTGACGCATATCTTACCATTGAAAACCGCCCGGGCCGAATCATTTAAAACCCCCTTATACAACTGACTACTGGTGCCATGGGGCACACGGTGATCGACCAAGGTGTGATTGTCGACATGCTGGACGCCGGAGACACTGTAAAGACCGTTGAGGACGGCCGTTGATCCCTCACCGTTCAAAATCACTTCCAGGTCGTTGCGCGTCAGGGCGCCGGCGGTTGTGAGCGAAAAACCGTCAAAACGAGAATCCCTTTCCTGCCACACGCGCGTACATCCAATGTGATAAGCCGTGAGGCTCTCTTTCTGCGCCTGACAGTAGTGCAAAATCGCATTCTCGCTCAACAAGATATCTGTCAAGGCATCCGAGAAATAGCCGCTGTTGTCCGAAAAAGAGAGGTGACTCTCAAGGATGGTAACCTCACTGGATGCGCCGATTCTGATCAAAGTCCTCGGCAGGACCAGGATTTTTTCGTCAGCCAAAGTGGTCGTCAGATAGAGGATATGAATCAATGTGTCCGAGACAACCCCTTCCCCGACATCAACGCAAACACCGCCACTCGCCAATGCCGCGTTCAATGCCACGAATGCCGGTTCGTTTTCGGGATTGTATCGGCGGGATAATTCCTCCAAAAGCGCGCCATCACTCGCCAAATCCTCCGGCCAAGGGGTGATCCTGATCCCTTTGGGCGCGGCACGAAAATCCGACAACTCCCTCGAGAAGATACCATTGACACAGACGATATTGATCTCGTCCGGCCGGCAATAGTTCTTCAATGCATCCGATTCCCGAAAAGGAGCCGGGGCCGCCAACGTATAAGTATGGGCCGTAATGGGGGAAATATCCGTATATTTCCAGTCCTCTTCTTTCTCGGAAGGGACACCCAGATGACGCAAACGCGCCAAACCCCTATGATGAAGCTGTTTGACCGCCGCGGAACCAACCGTCACAGAGGCACAATCCGCCAGCCTCCCGATATGCTCAAGAAACCGCGCGTTCTGATTAAAATTTGAGATCATGTCTGTCCTTCTCCGCAATCAAATCACAATTTCGTTAACCAATCATATCCTTTCGCTTCAACCTCCAAAGCGAGTTCTTTGCCCTCACTGCGGACAATCCTTCCATCCAAAAAAATATGAACGAAATCCGGGATGATGTAGTTGAGGAGCCGCTGATAATGCGTGATGACAAGGACGGCATTATTTTTATTCTTGAGCTTATTGACGCCTTGAGCGACAACGCGCATCGAGTCGATATCCAGACCGGAATCGGTTTCATCCAGGACAGCAAACCTGGGATTCAGTATGGCCATCTGAAGGATCTCATTGCGCTTTTTCTCGCCGCCGGAAAAATCAACGTTGACCGGCCGGCTGATGAACTTCTCATCCATATCCAACAGCTTCATCTTTTCCTTGAGATAAGTATCGAAATCCAAAGGATCCATCTCCTCAACCCCATGATGCCGACAGACCGCGTTGAAGGCCGAACGCAAGAACGCCGAGTTGGTCACCCCCGGGATCTCGATGGGGTACTGAAATGCCAGAAAAACACCTTCTCTGGCCCTCTCCTCCGGCGTCCATTCCAGGATGTTGACTCTTTTGAAATTGACATCATAAAAGATTTCCCCTTGAGTCACTTCATAACTGGGATGACCCGCGATAATCTTCGCCAAGGTGCTTTTACCGGAACCGTTGGGCCCCATGATGGCATGGACCTCGCAGGGATTGATCTTCAAGTCAATTCCCTTCAATATTTCCGTACCGTTGATTCCCGCGTGCAGATTCTTGATTTCAAACATCACATCACCTTTCCTCATCAGTGTTATCCAACACTCCCCTCCAACTTCATCTCCAGGAGTCTAACCGCCTCAACGGCAAACTCCATCGGCAGTTCCTTGAAAACGTCTTTACAAAAACCGTTGATGATCAGCGAAATGGCCCCCTCCCGGTCCAAGCCCCGCGACATGAGATAAAAGATCTGTTCCGCGTTGATCCTTGAGGTGGAGGCCTCGTGCTCTAAGACGGCGGTGTTGTTTTTGACTTCAATGTAGGGAAACGTATTGGCCCGGCAGCGGCTTCCCACCAGCATCGAATCACACTGGGAGAAATTGCGCGCGCCGTGTGCCGACGGCAGAATCCGGACAAGGCCGCGGTAATTGTTGTTGGATTCATCGGTGGAAATGCCTTTCGAGATCACTGTGCTTCGGGTGTTTTTCCCGATATGAATCATCTTGGTTCCCGTGTCGGCCTGCATGCGGTGATTCGTGAGAGCCACGGAATAAAATTCCCCGACGGATCCATCCCCCTGCAAAATGCAGCTGGGATATTTCCAGGTGATGGCCGAACCGGCCTCCACCTGGGTCCAGGAGATTTTTGAGCATCTCCCCGCGCACTTGCCTCTCTTGGTGACAAAGTTATAAATGCCGCCTCTCCCCTCGCGATCCCCCGCGTACCAATTCTGGACGGTGGAATACTTGATTTCGGCATGATCAAGGGCCAGCAATTCCACAACCGCGGCATGAAGCTGATTCTCATCCCGCATCGGGGCCGTGCAACCCTCCAAATAACTGACGTAACTCGCGTCCTCGGCGATGATCAATGTCCGTTCGAATTGCCCGGATTCCGCGGCATTGATACGAAAATACGTGGACAACTCCAAAGGACACCGCACCCCTTTGGGGATATAACAAAATGACCCGTCGCTAAAGACGGCGGAGTTCAACGACGCGAAAAAATTATCAGTGTGAGGGACAACGGATCCTAAATATTTTTTCACCAAATCCGGATGATTGCGGACAGCCTCGGACATCGAGCAGAAGATAACCCCAACTTTGGCCAATTCAGACTGGTGTGTTGTCCCGACCGACACACTGTCAAATACAGCGTCGACGGCGACACCCGTCAGACGTTTCTGCTCGCCCAAGGGGATGCCGAGCCGTTCGAAAGTCTTGATCAACTCCGGATCGACCTCCGCTAAACTCTTCGGCCCTTCCTTCATCTTCTTGGGGGCGCTGTAATAACTGATGGCCTGATAGTCAAGGGGGCCGTATTGAAAATTTCCCCAATGAGGCTCTTTCATCGTCAGCCAATGCCGGTACGCCTTCATCCGCCAATCGCGCATCCACGCGGGCTCGTTTTTCTTCTCCGAAATCAGGCAGATCGTCTCCTCGCTCAAGCCCTTGGGGATGCGGTCCATCTCGATATCCGTATAGAAACCGTATTTATAATCCCGGCTCGAAAGGATATTCTCATCGATGGTCTTCTCATTCAGCAATTTTTCGCCGATATGCTTAGTCATTTTTCCGAATGCCTTTTTCCCCATAATGTCTGGATTCGATCAAATCCGTCACCATGATCTCCCCAAAAAGTTTATTAATCTTCTCGTTGAGATTGAGCATCGGCGCGATAATATGGCACGTGGCCTTGATCTCACAACCCGAATAGTCACCATGGAAACAATCGGCGATCTCGATGGGGCCGATCAGCATATCCGAAAGATCCCTGATGGAAATTTTGGAAAGATCCCTGATGATCTGATACCCGCC
>CAYIQK010000017.1:13795-15327 GCA_964365515.1 uncultured Planctomycetales bacterium
GGCACTGGGACACGAACCGCAGGCCCCCTGGTAAAGAATCCTCAACACATCATTTTCATAACCAATCAATTCAATATCGCCGCCATCCATTTGGAGGGCCGGCCGAATGGTCTGATCCAGGATCTCGTTGATCTGAGCCATTTCCGGATTGTGGCTCATCACAAACGGTTTTGCTTTCTGCGGCTCCTCAGTCTTGAAATTGGGATCGTGATCCTTGATCTTGGCAAGAATCACCGCACGGATCTTCCCCTCCAGCTCCTCCCAGTCGGAAAGGCCGTCCTGGGTTACGGTGATATAGCTGTCAAAAAAATACACCTCTCTGATGTGCGCATCGAGCTCAAAAATGGCCTGCGCCAGAGGGTTATCCTTATACTCACCCCCTAAACGATAGGTCCAATTCCCTTGGCTTTTGACCGGCATATTTACGACAAATTTCAACGCATTTGGGTTCGGCGTCCCCTGAATCATCAGTTGCGGGTCCATGATCTGTTCCTTTTGCATAGTGGTTCTCCTATAGCTTTCCCATTTAAAGTATACTACATAATCACTGAAAATTGTCAATAAATACTTCGATAAACGACTTATTTAAACGATGTGGTTTTCAACGACATGCGCGGCAAATACAAACGAGCAGGTGAAGGCGGGTGAAACGGCGTTCAAGATGTGGGTACTTTGGCGATCCCCCTCGACAACAAAGTCCTGGACCAGGCTCAGATCCCTTTTATTCAGCAGTTGAGCGCGGATGCCTGGCTTGGTGTACTCACTGAATCCTTTGGGGTCAATCTGCCGCACCATCTTCTGGGCAAGGCCGACGAAATAGTTGCGATCGTATTTTCTCATTTCCTCCCTGGCCAGATCGCGGAACCCAAATGCGTTGGAAAGGAAAAGCCTGGACTCAAAGGAAAGGATTTCGGCTGATTCATCCAGGCGGAAATTCGATAATCCACCGTAGTTCTCACGCCAGAACGCCGGAATGGCCGTCGGCCCGATTTTGATATCGCCGTTGACAGTCTTGGTGAAGTGAACCCCTAAAAACGGATTCTTCAGATTGGGAACCGGATAAATATTGGTCCGCACGTCCGTCTTATTTTTCGTGTATTTCAGATACAGGCCCTTGAATGGGATGATGGTGTAATCGCTGCCGAAACCAAAATCCCTGGCGATCCGATCGGCATAGAGGCCCGCGCAATTGATGGTCTTGGAAGCCTCAAATTCACCCCGCGTGGTTTCAATGACATTCGCCTGATGGCCGACATATTTCGCCCGGAAACAGAATTGAACGCCGGATGCGATGAGATCATCTTTGAGACTGGCGCAGACCTGTTGAGGATCAACACTAGCGGTATCGGGAGAATACAGCGCCTTTTGGAAAGTCCTGACATTCGGTTCGATCTCCAGCGCCTGTTTCTCATCGATGATCGAAACGTTGGAACCATTACATTTCCCGCGTTTTTCCAATTCATGCAGGACTCGAAGTTCATCCGCATTTTGGGCTACGACCAGCTTCCCGCAGTTGTTGATGGGAATCGCTT
>CAYIQK010000017.1:15427-16508 GCA_964365515.1 uncultured Planctomycetales bacterium
AACAAATTCGGCCGGAACGCCACGCGCTTGCCTCCCGAGGCAATGCCGGCGGTGCCGACCTCCTGCAGGATTTTGATGGCATTGGCCTTGCAAAAATAACGAAAATCCTTCAGACTCAAAAACCGCAGGTTCGGAGTGTCGTACCACTGATAGGGAAGTTCTTTGGTCAGCGGGACCCGTCCTTGGAAAAATATCTGCAAACGGGCGCGGACATGGCAAAAATTCGGAATGCCGACGATGACTTTTTTGCCGACCCGCAGGGCCTCCAAAATCACCCTCTGCGGATTGAGGACCTCCTGAAGACTCTCGTTGAGGATGACATAATCAAAGCGCTTGTTGGAATAGTCCGCCAGCCCCGTATCGATGTCGACGTGCGAGACGGTGAGCCCCTTTTCCATGCACGTGTAAATAGCCTTTTCATTGATTTCAACGCCTGTCCCGTGGCAGGATTTATGCTCGATCAAAAGTTTCAAAAGCGTGCCGTCGCCGCATCCCAAGTCCAGAACGCGGGAGCGTTCCTCCACCCATTGAAGGATGATCTGATGGTCAAAGCGAATGTCCGGACGGTTTTCCGGCATGGGAAGCCCCCTTTTGCATACGGGCCAAAAAATGCGAAATCAGTCTCGTCTGACCTTCGACCTCGACTAAAAACGCGTCATGGCCGTAGGATGAGTTGATCTCAATATCCGAGACGTCCAGATCGTTCGCCTTCAGCGCCCGGACCATTTCCTTGGACTGATACGATGGATACAGCCAGTCCGAGGTGAAAGAAATGACGAGAAAATGCGCCTTGGTTTTGGCAAAGACATCCGTCAATTTTCCGTTGGCAGACAAATCGAAATAATCTAATGTCTTCGAAATATACAAATAGGAATTCGCGTCAAAACGCTGAACGAAATTGCCGCTGCGGTATTTGAGATAATTTTCGACCTCAAAATCGTGTGAGAAGTCATAGCCCAGGCGTTCTTTGGCTATGAGTTTGCGGCCGAATTTCTCGTCCATCGACTTGTCACTCATATAAGTGATATGCCCGATCATCCGCGCCAGGGCGAGCCCGCGCGCGGGGATCGATTTGCCGTAA
>CAYIQK010000018.1:0-8102 GCA_964365515.1 uncultured Planctomycetales bacterium
AGAAAGACCATTTTTTTGCTCAAATCACGTTTGACTTGCGAAAACAGATATCTATCCACGGCTGTCCCAACGTTTTTAAATCGGTTTTTGTAAGTGATTGATGTTTATATGCTACCAGTAAAAAACCTTTTAATCGATTTGAATTCAAATACGTGTTATTTTGGCGCTCCTACCAACAAAGGAGCGTCAAATGAACACGGGCAAAACAATTTTTTCTCAAGTCATGGAATTTCTGCCATTATACGAATTCCACAAATGTGTCGCGCGATATCACGGCGATTACAAAGTACTGAGTTTTTCCTGCATGGATCAATTCTTATGCATGGCTTTTGCGCAATTGACTTATCGCGAAAGTTTACGCGATATCGAATCATGTCTGCGATTCATGCAATCGAAACTTTACCATATGGGTATCCGCGGTCAGGTCTCCCGCAATACATTGGCCAACGCCAACAATCAAAGAGACTGGCGCATTTATGCCGACTTCGCACAAGTGTTGATCCACAGAGCCAGAGAGTTATATCTCAAAGAACCTTTTGGGATCGAACTGGAACAGACCGTCTACGCGCTGGACGCGACAACCATCGACCTTTGTCTGTCGTTATTCCCCTGGGCCCGTTTTCGCAAGACCAAAGCCGCCGTCAAACTTCATACGCTTCTGGATTTACGCGGCAGCATCCCGACCTTCATCGAGATTACCGACGGGAATATCCACGAAGTCAATATCCTGGACATCCTTGTCCCAGAGGCCGGGTCTTTTTACATCATGGACCGCGGTTATCTGGACTTCGAACGATTCTATGCCATACATCAGGCCAACGCTTTCTTCATCGTCCGCGCCAAGTCCAATCTCAAATACCGCCGGCTGTATTCACGCGCGGTCGACAAAACCACCGGCTTGCGCTGCGATCAAACCATCATGTTAACCGTTTATCAGTCAGCCGTAGACTATCCCGAGAAACTTCGGCTGATCAAATTCTTCGATCCAGAACACAACCAGCGTTTGACGTTCTTAACCAACAATTTTGTCATCGAGACTTTGGTCATCGCTCAACTGTACAAAGCGCGCTGGAAAATCGAACTGTTTTTTCGTTGGATCAAACAGCACCTGCGCATCAAGGCTTTCTTGGGAACATCGCAGAACGCAGTCAAGTCTCAGGTCTGGATTGCAATCTCGGTTTACGTGCTGGTCGCCATTATCAAAAAACGTCTCAACCTGAAGCCAAGTCTTTACACAATTTTACAAATTTTGAGCGTGACCATTTTCGACAAAACGCCTATATTGCAAGCACTTACAGAAACTAAAATCGACGATCAGAATGCTCAGAACGATAACCAATTAACAATGTTCAACTTATGATGGGACAGCCGTGATATCTATCCATAGGTTGACTATACAATATAATTCTACATCTGTCAAATTTACTCGCGTGTATATTTGACTACGGTAGATAATCCCCAGGCCCCCGCCTCCGCGAGTCCCCACGTAATCCGAACTTTTATTATGAAGTAATCTTGGGGCTGACAAATACGAAACATGGGGATAGATGGATTATTACCCATTCATTCTTGCAGGCAGGACTATAACCGCGTTTACCCGTGCGGTTATTAACCCACAACTTGGCATAAACATCATCGCGGCCGCGGAAATAACTCAAGAACAATGCCGCTTTATCATCAGATTGTATTTGCTTCGGTTGTTCAGTCTTTTGCCTCGAGGAAAATTCAAGGCCCTGCAGTTTTTGAAGACATCGGCTTTTCAGATTTGCCAGAAGCGCGATCTGTTCATCGATGTGCTTAACGCGAAGTTCGAGAGCTATTTTATTCTCCAAACTCATGAATCATCTCGGCCGGGCATCCGTTCCTTTGACAAAAAAATTCTGACCAGACGGATCTCGTCATAAGAATAATCGTTACCCAAGACGCTCTTGACCGGTGAAAGGGCCGATCCCCCCGCCTGTTCAAACGCCGCTTTGATCCTCCCGAACCTCGCCTGCGCCGGACGCAGATGTTCCAGATCAATCATTGGATCTTCGCTCATTAGCTTCTCGAGATGCGCAAGGAGTGTCCCGGCCGCGAGTCCTCGGATATTTGTCATCTCGCGCAGAGATAGTTTCTGACAAACAATCCTGCGGGTCTCCTCATAAGTCGAAGCCGTTAAAACCGGCAGTACGCGTTTGATTCTTTTAAAGTCATCGTTTTTCCCCGATGCAAGGCCATGCCGTCGGCAATAATCAGAAATTGCCTTTGTGAATACCGGCCCGAACCATTTGAGCTTCTGTTCGCCGACACCGGTGATCCTCAAAAAGCTTGCCTCGTCCTGCGGCAGGCGACGCGCCATGTCGCGCAATGATGTGTCGGCAAAGATCACGAAAGGCGGAACACCACGTTCATCCGCCATTTTTTTGCGTAACCTCCGCAATTCTTCAAAGAGCCCGTTGTCAAAACTCATGTCTTCTTCCCGACGTTCAAAAAATTTATGGGTCTCCTCCTTCGCGGCGGTCCTGAGCCGCGGTAACATTAAACGCTCGCCGTTGCTCAAGAAACTCCGCCCGGCTGCCGTAAGCTCAATCACCGGATATTCACCGCCGGATTTCGCCAAAAGATCCTTCTCGGTCAAAAGCCGAATGATTTCTTTAAGCTGAATTCCACTGAGCGTCCGTCCTTGCCCGTGGGAAATCAACTGATCATGACCTAACCTGGCAACCCGTTCATTGTGCGAACCCCGCAGAATATCGACAATATATTGACCACCGAACTGACCGCCGGTTGCGCGAACGCATTCCAAAATTGCGCGACCAATCGTATCCGCATCAAACTCGTCTTTGGGACGAACGCAACGGTCGCAGCATTCGCAATTCTCTTTCTCGTAACGCTCGCCAAAATATTCCAGGAGGAATCTCCTCCGGCAAAGAAAACTTTCGCAAAACGCAACGATCTTATTAATTTTTTCTGTCGCGCGCTTGCGCTCGGTGTCGTCCTCCATCTGCTTGATAAAATATTCCTGTCTGAATTTATCAGCATACGAATAAAAAAGAACACAACTGGCAGGAAGACCATCGCGGCCGGCGCGTCCGGTCTCCTGATAATACCCCTCGATGGAACCCGGAAGGCAATAGTGCGCGACGAGCCGGATATCTGATTTATCGATCCCCATACCGAAGGCGATCGTAGCCGTGATGATCGGTGTTTCGTCCTTAATGAATCGGCCATGGATGTCATGCCGTTTTCTCGCATCAAGCCCGGCATGATACGCTTCGGCCTTGAACCCTCTGGCGCCCAAATCGTCCGCCAACTCTTCGGTATCTTTGCGCGAGAAACAATAGACGATGGCCGAACAATTTTTATGCGGCGGCGCGCGCAAAAGATTCAGCAACTCTTCAAAAGCGTTGTCTTTCGGCCGGATGTCGTAATGAAGATTGGAACGGTTAAAGCTCGAGATAAAAACAGCCGGATCTTTAAGGCGCAGGTGCTCAACGATGTCCTGACGGACACGCGGCGTCGCCGTCGCGGTCACCGCAACAACACCAGCCGATGGAAAATCATCCCGCAGATTCTTTAAACTCAGATAATCCGGACGGAAATCATGTCCCCACTGGGAAATACAATGCGCCTCATCAACGGCGATGCAGTTGATCTTAAATTCGCGCAGAAATTCCCTAAAGCTGCCGATCGCTAATCTCTCTGGTGCTACATAAAGAATCTTGACTTCCCCGCGTTGCAAACGGGCATTGATCTGGCTGACCTCATCGCCAGTCAGGCTGCTGTTTAAAAATTCAGCCGCAATCCCATTAGATTTAAGCCCATCCACCTGATCTTTCATAAGCGCAATGAGAGGTGAAACAACCAGCGTCAGTCCATCGAAAACAAGCGCCGGAAGCTGGTAACAGAGTGATTTCCCGCCGCCGGTAGGCATCAGAACCAAAGCATCCTGACCGGTCAGGACATGATGAACAATTTCCTCCTGCAATGGCAGGAAGCGGTCAAATCCGAAATAATTCTTCAATGCTTCAGCCAACTGCTTGGCACTTTTCTGTATCGTTAAAATTCCCATATCTATCTTCTTGTCGAAACTTTATTCATATTTTCTCCCCCGCGCGGATGACCGGCATCATTACTTTAGCCCTTTTAAAGCCTCATTTATTCTCACCTCGCCTCATTAAATATCTTTCCTAACACCTGCGCCAGGTGATTTAGCGTTTGATCATCGGGCAAAGGAACATGGAGAGATTTGCGGCCGGTAGTTTGATCCGTATGCAGGCGAATCCCTCCCACAGTTCTATGCGGGGCGTCTTCGGACCGCTCTCCCGGCGCGCTTTGCATGGTCTCACTGATTTTCTGCAAAAAATCTCCAGCCATCTTAATAAACAATGGCAACGAAGATGAATAAGAAGACGGCCCCAAAGAGTTTCCCAGGGATAAAACAGGAGCCGGCTCCGCCATGGCGGGCTCTTTAACCTTATCAAATTTTCCTGTCGCCTCTTCCACTGTCTTTATAAATTGATTGAACCGGCTTTCTCCCATGACAACCTGATCATCACCCCCGTCCAGGACCCCGGAAAAAACAGACTTCTTGAATTTCAACAAACTCAACATACTGTGTTCGATGGATTTCTCGGCAATAAAGTTGATCACGCGGACAACATTTTTTTGTCCCATCCGGTGCACGCGGCCGATCCATTGTTCCAGGACCGCCGGATTCCACGGCAAATCCATATTGATAACAAAAGAGGCTTGCTGCAAATTCAGGCC
The DNA here is from genome assembly GCA_964365515.1 of uncultured Planctomycetales bacterium. Classification (GTDB taxonomy): domain Bacteria; phylum Omnitrophota; class Gorgyraeia; order Zapsychrales; family Zapsychraceae; genus CAYIQK01. The sequence continues at coordinate 4,753 of CAYIQK010000018.1, forward strand.
GACGCCGCCGGCTTCCGTCGACAAAAAAATCCGGCAATTTTTGTCTTCTCTAAATTTCTCAATCAAATCACCCCGCTTGATTGAGGGGACACCTCCATGCAAAAAAACATATTTCCATTTGCGGCGATCCAGAAAACGGATGATCAAATCCATCGTCCGCAGCCACTGAGAAAAAAAACAATTTTGGTCTCGGGATTCTCTAAAATTTCACCAAGCTGTGTCTCTAATTCCTTGATTTTGTTCCCCGAGTCGGTGGTTTCATCAATCAAATACGTGCTGTTGCACACCATACGCATTTTCTGCAAAGCCATCATGAGCCGCTGTTTTTCCTCTTCCGTGAGGAAATGACATCGGCACCATTTACTGACCAAGCGGGCAACCAATTCCCTGTACTCTTCGTGAATGGCAAACTGCTCAGAGGTCATCGGGACAAAATAATTTTTATCCACGCGCCCGGGCAGCTGCTTCAATACCCCGGCGATTGCGGCGGATCATCATTTCTTCCAAAGATTTGCCGAGTTCATTAAGGTTTTTATAACCAGTCATCTTGCCTTCTTCATTCACCAATTGGTGGCGATCCAGAAAACGGAAAAGCGGCACCAGATGATGGCGATCGATAAATTCAACGATCGAATGCAATTCCTCCAAACGGTTCTCCAAAGGCGTTCCGGTCAAGACAATCGTGTAGGGAGATTGCAGCTGCTTGACCGATTGCGCCAGGCGGGTCTTCCAGTTTTTGATCCGCTGGGCTTCGTCCAGAATGATGAGATCGGGATTCAACCGTTGCAATATGTCCGCGTCGCGGTAAACAACATCGTAATTGATGATTTTAAAGAAACTCTCCTCTTGATATTGCTTGCGCCGTTGCGACAGCAGGCCGCTGATGATTTGCGCTTTACGATTTACCGCCTTTTCGATTTCAGCCTTCCATTGATGCTTCAAACTCGCCGGGCAGATGATCAAAATTTTATCGATCCCCAGGAGGCGCGCCATCATCTCGGCGGCGACAATCGCCTGAATCGTTTTTCCCAGGCCCATTTCATCGGCGATAAGAACCCGGCCGTTGGCGGCGGCAAATAGGGCTCCCTCCCGTTGATAAGGATAAAGTTTGATCTTGCAAAAATCATCCCACACAGGGTCCTCAATGCCTTTGGAAAAATTCTTCTCAATCAATCCCTGGAGAATGTTCTTATCCCGGACCTGGGCGATAAACTTAAGCGCGTCTTCATGATAATCGACCTGTTCTTTTAACTTTTCGACACCTTGCCTAAATTCATCGAAACGATAAAATCCGTGTTCCGCGGGCAGACCGTCTTTAAAATGCTCACTAACCAACGATCTCAACCGATCGCTCATCTTGCGCCCTGGAAGGAAAACGACCTGCCGCTTGAGTCCATAGTGTAAACTCACCACCGGCCGCTCGGACTGCCATCCGGCTCCCAGAAGAGATCGGTTCTCTTTGCCGCGCCTGAGCCGATACAATACCGATTCAATATGTTTGCACGTCCCCAAGGTATTCACCGCGAAGTCGGGACAAGAACAATAACTCATCCCCAAAGCCTCGCCGCCGATGAACACCCGATAGGACTTTTTAGTGACGGGATTGTTGACCTTGAACGTCGAGAAGACCGGATGGTTCCCCATGTTTTGAATCCGTAAATTTAACTCGCGCGCTATTTGTTTTCGCAATACAACCTGCCATTGATCCAAAGCCATCCCGGATGGTTTCATCAAATGAGAAATCTTCTCAACCAATTCTTTCTTAACCGCGTTTTTCTTCTTTGGCATCGTCCCTCCCCCACCAATCTCTCTCTGATTCGCTGATAATTTTTCTACGACCTTTTCTGCGACCTTTTAAAAATCACCCAATCGCTGATTACGATGGCGAACTTCTGAAAGCTCAAGGTGACGATGCGTTTCATCCTTAGCCTGCGTGAATACCTTGGCCGGCAAGGAAACAAAATACGCGACCCATGCAATAGTTGTGATGCTTGCCGACCGCCAAGGATTCAAGATTCACCTCAATTCCCATAATTCGAACTTTCACGGACATGACATCGATTTTAAAAATTATTTCCTTAATCAAATCTCCGATTCGAAAAAACCTGATTAAATCTCTCTAAAACCTTTTCCAAATCAAATCTCTAATCCGCGCGAATCACCGGCATGAGGTCGGTATCGACCTGCCTGCGTAAAATCGAAAGCTTGTCCGCGCTCAGGCCAAAATCTTTTCTGTAGTCGATATCGCGGCCTTCATCGGATAGTTTTCTCTTAAATAGTTTAATAAACTTGTCCTGATAAAAGTCAAATCCGGACTCCGCAATATGCCAAAGATCATAATAATCCCGAATCGCCGCGTCCTTACGAGATATTGAGGCCTTAAGTTTCTCGGCAACCGCCTCGTTCAACGAAAGCGAGAGTACTTTTCCTGAAGGAAATAAATCTTCACCGGTAAACGGATCTTGATAAAAGTGTTTAATGGCATTATGAATCGGCTTATCGAGCGGCGGCTGACGGAGGGATATTTCGATCTTAATGTTCTCGTCTCGAGCCATAATAATAGAAGGATATTTAACCTTAAAAACATATTGGGTTGAATTGTTAAACCCCTCCCCTTTGGGATTGTCACTCGTCAACTGAAGAACTCTCAGGAAATCAGGCATCTTCTCGCGAATGGGCGTGATTGCCTTTGAACGTTGTGAGCGTGTGGATAGCGGGACATCATAGGTAAAATCCAGGTCCTCGCTTAAGCGGTGATAATTAAGATGCACCTTATTAAGCAAAGTTCCCCCTTTAAAAACGATCTTGTCGCTCAAATGCAACTCAATATTGTTTATCAAATAAATATTGTGTGGACAATGTGTGTACTATATGTTATCCTTTTATTGCACGAAAAGGAGGTGAATAAATATGGCCATTATTCAAAAAGATACCAGGATTGATTTGAGGATTGAAAATTCTCAAAAAGATTTTCTTATTTATGCGGCATCTTTACGGAATATGGGGCTTTCCACTTTTGTGATCGACTGCGCCCTGAAGGAAGCTGAAGAATTAGTGGCAAGTAAAATTAATTTTCCTTTACCCCCCGACCAATGGCAGGCCTTCTGCGCCGCCTTGGATAAACCGGCAAAAGAAATATCAAAATTGAAGAAACTTTTCAAAGAACCCAACATTTTCAATGAATAAATCCTATCCATTAAAGTCTCCTGTTTTATTGGAAGGATTCCATACCGTTGACGACTTTGATTGCGGGATTGAGGCCCTCAATGCCTACCTCAAAAAATTCGCGTATATCAATAATCAAAACAGCTCTGCCAGAACTTATGTAGCGGCTAAAAACAACCAAGTCG
>CAYIQK010000018.1:8202-15698 GCA_964365515.1 uncultured Planctomycetales bacterium
AAGTCCTTCTACGAACATTTCGGGTTTGAACCATCGCCCATAGACCAATTTCATTTATATCTTCTTCTAAAAGATATCAAAAAAACACTGGAGATATAATCCTTTGTCAAAACCTCTCTTATCTGCCGGTCTTTTTCTTTTCATAAGGCAAGATATATCTCCTCAATAAAAAGATACTTCTCAGGCCAGAGGCAGTTTCTCGCACTTTGAGGCCTTGATCAAATGCCCGATTATGGGCCGATTTGCGTGAAACTGAAATCGAGAAACTAAATGCCAAATCGGAGATATCGAGATAAGAAACAGAGTAATTCCGGCGAGATCAAGCCATTCTGAAGGCCAAATTAAAACGTGTCTTTTGAAAGCTTCGAAGTAAAATCCCTAAAATCGCGTAAACGTTTGACACGTGCGGACATGAAAAAAGCCCCGACAGGTTAACCCCGCCCGGGCTTTGGTTATCTCTCGTCGGCAATGCCGAGAGATTTGATTGGCTGGGTCGCTAGGATTCGAACCTAGACAAAGTGGTCCAGAGCCACTTGTGCTACCGTTACACAACGACCCAAATTGTTCAAAATCCCTAAACGGCTCTTTGCCTCACCACATATTTTCTTGCATCCAGTCATCGATCTTGGAGAAATGATGATAGGCATTTTGGGCGTCGCTCTGAAGCCCCTTGGTCAATCCTTTGGCCGTTTCACATCCTTGCAAACATGTCATCAAACCAAAACCGACGACCATCATCACAACAATAAACCCCCTGCTTCTCATAACCCCCTCCCATCGCCCCAGGCCGCCAGCAAAACACAGCCCTGTCTGATTTATGTCCGACATCCCTCAATGGCCTGCCCTAACCGTTCAATCGTCTTTGATTTTCCTATGACCGCCATCGTTTCAAACAACCCGGGCCCCACGGTCCTTCCCGTCAAGGCCACCCGAACGGGGTGAACAAGATCGGAGGCCTGAATCCCCAATTCCGTCACCAGATCCCGAAAAGCTTTTTCAATATGCGGCGCATCAAATGGATCCAAACGCCCAATCCTCTCGCTCAAAAGCCGGAATTCCTCCGCCCGCTCCGGCGAAAAATATTTGCGCCTGGCCTCTTCATCGACGGCAAAGTTGTCGACAAAGACAAAGTCGGCCCAGTCCCAAAAATCAGCCAGCGTGGCCATACGGCCCTTGAATAAATCTACAATATTTTTAAATCTTTGCCTATCGGAATTTTCGTGAACACATCCTTTTTCCTTCAAAAACGGAATCAGAAGCTCTGCCAATGGCTCCGCAGGCATCTGTTTGATGTATTGACCATTTAACCATTTCAGTTTATCCATCGAAAAAACGGCCGCCGCCTTGTTGATCTTCTTGACGGAAAACTTCTTGACTGCCGACGACAAATCAACCTTCTCTTGATTATTCCCCGGGGACCAGCCCAAAAGCATCAAATAATTCACCAGCGCCTCCGGCAGAAACCCCTGCCTTCGGTAGTCGCTCACGGCCACGGCCCCAAACCGCTTGGAAAGCCGTCCTCCGTCTTCTCCCATGATCAAAGGAAGATGGGCAAATTTCGGAATCTCAAAACCCAAGGCCTGATAGATCACGATTTGTTTGGGCGTATTGGAGATATGATCCTCCCCGCGGATCACATGGGTGATCTCCATCAGCGAATCATCCACCACACAGGCAAAGCTATAAGTGGGAGAGCCATCCGATTTCATCAAGACCTGATCCTTGATCGTTGAAGTATCGAAGATGATCTCGCCGCGGATCAAATCTTCTATTTTAACCTGCTGCTGAGGAATTTTAAGAATGACGGCCTCCCCATCTTGATAGGCCTTATCCTCCTTGAGAAGCGTTTGGGCGTGTTGGCGGTAAATATCAAAACGCTGGCTCTGGTAATACAATTCATCCCAACATAACCCCAGCCATTTCATGCTGTCCAATATTTCTTCCACAAACTCTTGGGAAGATCGCTGGCGGTCCGTGTCCTCAATGCGCAAAATAAACTGACCATTCTGCGCCTTGGCGTACATCCAGTTGAAAAGAGCGGTCCGCGCTCCTCCAATGTGTAGATAGCCCGTCGGACTAGGGGCAAATCTCACCCTCACCATCTTTTTGTCTCCTTATGCCTCTGATATATTTCTGTGTGATGAATCAGGAAAGGGATTTCGTCTGTTGATTAAGGCGAGAGAAGTTCTTTTGCATTTTTAACGAGCCGTTTAACGATCCGGTCCAAGCGCTCTTGTTCCTTCGTGTCCAAATCTTCGAACTCGATGCCGATATCATAAAACAAGGGTTTGTCCTTCGCGTCGTCCTTGCGCTGAACATTCCAGACGACTTTCCCTTGACATCTGATATGGTTCTCCAGGTCAAGCAAATCCAGCTCCAGATCGACATGACTAAACATCTTGAGATCCGTCTTCAAGATTACGCACACCCCGCCGATACCGATGTTTTCCGTGTGAGTCAAAATGACGTCTCTATCGTCGACTTTCCCATTTTGAATCACCACCAAACATGGATAAATAACGCGAGGGAATTTTCTCCTATTCAGGCCATCCCATCTTGCCATGTATTCCTTCCTAGAAGGAAAAGACATAAGCCTCCTCATTGCAGTATGTTGAGAAATCCAATTTGTTTTTCTTATAGTATAGCATATTTATACGTTCAGGCCACAATATCTTCAGCTTTTTTCCTGTGGCTGTTATGTCTGGACATCTTCAAACGGCCTCTGGAGACGTGTAATCCTTCGCGCCCGTCCTGTTCTTTCATCCACATCAATAACAACACCATTGAGCTTAATATCTTCTTTGGCCACCTCAAAGCGAATAGGAAGACTAGTCAAAAACCGCTTCACAATATCCTCTTTCCTCTGGCCGATCACGGAATCATACGGCCCTGTCATACCCAGATCAGTGATATAAGCTGTTGCGCCGGACAAGATCTGCTCATCGGCCGTCTGAATGTGGGTGTGAGTGCCGACAACAGCGGAAACCTCCCCATTGACAAAATGACCAATGGCCACCTTTTCGCTAGTCGCCTCCGCATGCATGTCCACCACAATCACAGGCGTTTGCCGTCTGATCTGCTCGACAATGCTTTTCAACGTTCGAAAAGGGCATTCAATGTGATAACGCATAAAAACGCGGCCCAAAAGATTAATGACCCCGATTTTAAAACCCAGTGGTGTTTCCTTGACGCACCACCCCATCCCTGGGGCCCCTTCCGGAAAATTGGCTGGTCTCAAAACGGCATCCGTTTGCTTGAGATATTCCTCCAGCTCTTTCTGATCCCAGGCATGATCCCCCAATGTCAACACATCGCAACCGTCTTTGAACAACTGTTTGGCGATGCGGGAAGTCAGCCCGGACCCTCCAGCGGCATTCTCCGCATTGGCCACAACAAAATCAATACGGAATTCTTCTCTCAAATCCCTCAAAAGCCCCGCAATCGCATTGCGGCCAGGCTTTCCGACGATATCACCAATACAAAGAATATTCATACTCAATTTTATTTAGCATACTCCACCGCCCTTTTCTCCCGCAGGACGATGATCTTGATCTGACCAGGATACTCCAGCCCTTCCTCGACCTTCTTTCGGATATCCCGCGCCAGGACAACAGCCTCGTCATCATTGATTTTCTCGGGATCGACGATGACGCGCACTTCCCGTCCGGCCTGAAGAGCATATGTTTTGCCGACGCCTTTGAAAGAATTGGCAATCTTCTCCAGACTCTCAATCCGCTTGACATAAGTCTCCAAGGTCTCGGCGCGCGCGCCTGGGCGAGCCGCACTGATTGCATCCGCGGCGCACAACAAAGCCCCGTATAAAGAACACTTTTCCACTTCCTCATGATGCGATTCCACCGCATTAGCGACTTCTGCGGACTCGCCGTATTTACGTGTCAGGTTGCCCCCGACAATGGCATGAGTTCCCTCCTCCACTTCCTGTCCAACAACCTTTCCGATATCATGCAAAAGGCCCGCCCGCATGGCCACCTTGGCATCCAACCCCAACTGAGAAGCCATCGACCCCATCAGCATGGCCACTTCCTTAGTATGCTGAAGACCGTTTTGACCGTAACTTGTCCTGAATTTCAACCGTCCAACGAGTTTTAACAACTCCAGATGCATTCCATGAATCCCTAAGTCAAACGCCGCTCTCTCTCCTTCCTCCTTGATGAGATTGTCGAGGTCTTTTTTTGCCTTTTCCACCACCTCTTCGATACGGCCCGGATGAATTCTCCCGTCGGCAATAAGATTCTGCAAAGCGATCTTGGCCACTTCCCTCCGATACATATCAAAGCCAGAAATTGTAACTGCCTCTGGCGTATCATCGATGATGATGTCCACTCCAGCCGCTGCCTCCAAGGCACGGATATTGCGCCCTTCACGTCCGATGATCCGACCCTTCATTTCATCACTGGGAAGCGGCACGACCGTCACCGTTGATCCGGCTGTGTGTTCGGAAGCACATCTTTGGATGGCGGCGGAAATGATCGTGCGGGCTTTTTTATCGGATGCGTCTTTGACCTCCTCTTCACAAGCGCGGATACGCGTGGCCTTTTCGTGAAGAAGCTCCTCATCCACACGACTCAAGAGCAGATTTTTGGCCTCCTCTTCGCTCATGGACGAGATTTTCTGCAGCCTTCCTTTTTCTTCCTGAATCAACTCATTGAGTTTCTTGTCCTTTTCCTGGATGACCTTTTCCTCCTCCTGAAGCTTGGTCAACCGCACCCCGATATCTTTTTCCTTGCGCTCCAAGAGATCAACCCGCTTATCAAGATTTTCCTCTCTTTGCTGGATCCTTTTCTCTGCCGCAAGGACTTCCTCGCGCCGCTGTTTGATTTCACTTTCAAAGTCTTGACGCAATTTGATCAGCAGGTCTTTGCCTTGCAATTCGACTTCCTTTTTACGGCTATCGACTTCTTTTTCTGCCGATTCAATCAAGCTCTTGGCCTTTTGTTCGGCCTCTCTTAACTTTTTACCGGCAAAAAACCACCGCAAAAGATAGCCGGTAAAAAATGACATGATGAAAAAAACAAATAGACTGACACTGCGAATATATATGCCCATTTCTTCAAACATAAAAACTCCTCCCTTGATCAATAATAAAAAACTTCAGGTTAGCGACAAAGAGTGATTAATTGACAAGAACGCACGAAACCGGCATATCGTGCTTTTCTTGCAGGGGAAGGCGATCAACAATTTGAAAATCGAAAGCTAGACCGATGCTCGGAGTGTCAGAAGACAATCCTTTAAGAAAGCGGTCATAATAGCCCAAACCGCGTCCCAAACGATTGTTGTGCCCGTCGAAGGCCACACCGGGGACGATGACCAAATCAAGATCTTTGACATTCAATGTCCTTGATTGATCCATGTGCCGGGGCTGCTTAACTCCATAAGGGCCTGAAACAAGGTCATTCTCTAAGGATTCCACCAATGCGGGGATCAGCTTCCGCTCTTCCCTCACCATGTAGGGCAATCCTATGATTTTGCCTGATTTTTGAGCACGTTTCATCATTTCAAATGTGTTGACTTCCCCACCCAAAGATGCATAAAAAAGAATTATTCCCGCTTTCTGAAATTCCGGTTTTTTAAAAAGCTTATCGAGGATCGCCAAGCTTTTAGCTAACCGTTCTTCCTCCTTTTGGTTTCTTAAAAGCGTTAATATCCGTTGCCTGAGATCCTTCTTCGTATGAATAAACACGGCAGTCGAGCCTGCCAGACCTTCATTGGCCTTAGCAAGAGATGCATTTTATCATCTTTCATAAAAATGTACAATGGGATTTTCTCTATAAATGTCGCTATAAATGTCCTATATGGAACTGTGTTTTCTTCCCCGTTTCTGTAATCTTTCCTTGATCAGCTTCTCCTGGCCCATCTCGGTCGGCTCATAATATTTTGTCTCGATAGAAATGTGTTCCTGCGGCACATAATGGTTCTCAAAATCATGGGCATATTGGTATCCTTTCCCGTGACCAAGGCGTTTCGCGCCCGGATAGGAGGCATCTTTCAAATGAACCGGGACTTCCTGCGTTTTTTTAGTTTTTACATCCGCCAGCGCCCTATCAATCCCCAGATAGACCGCATTGGACTTCGGCGCGCAAGCCACGTACACGGCCGCCTGCGCCAATGGGATACGGGCCTCCGGCAGGCCAATAAATTCAGAGACCTGCAGAGCCGCATTAGACAGAATCAGGGCTTGTGGATCGGCATTACCCACATCCTCAGCGGCGCAAATACATATCCGACGGGCAATAAACCGCGGATCCTCCCCCGCATAAATCATCTTAGCCATCCAGTAAAGGGCCGCATCGGGATCGGATCCGCGCATGGACTTGATAAAGGCCGACGCCGTATCGTAATGCGCGTCTCCATCTTGGTCATAAACAACCTGTTTTTTCTGGATAGACTCCTGGGCAACCTCCAGGGTGAAATGAATCACCCCGATTGAATCCGGTGACGCCGTCAAAGAGCCGATCTCAAGGGCATTGAGCGCTTTTCTCGCATCTCCGTCGCTAGCCTGTGCGAGAAATTCTGTCGCCTTCGGATTCATTTGCAAAGTCAGGTGACCCAACCCACGCTGTTTGTCGCGCACGGCCCGTTCTAAAATAGTCGCGATATCTTTCTGTGTCAAAGACTGCAGTTCGAAAATCAGTGAGCGGGATAACAACGGGCCCGTCAGGGCAAAAAAAGGATTGAAGACCGTGGCTCCGATGAGAATCAAATGCCCCTCCTCCAAATCAGGCATCAAGACATCCTGCTGGGCCTTGTTGAAACGATGAATTTCGTCGATGAAAAGGATGGTTTTTCGTCCGGCAGCGGCATACCGGTTTTGACTGGCCGCGATGACCCGGCGCAGATCATCAACATTGGAAGATACAGCATTGATACGCTCGAAACAAGCCTTTGTTTTCTGACGGATGCAATAGGCCAAGGTGGTCTTCCCTGTCCCCGGGGGCCCGTACAGAATCAGGGAGTTCAAACGGTCAGCGGCTATCGCCCGCACAAGCAATTTGCCATCCCCCAGAATATGCTGCTGGCCGACAATCTCCTCCAACGAACGAGGCCGCATCCGCACACTTAAAGGGGCATGAATAAGATATTCCTCGGAGTCGGGATGATTGAACAGATCGGAGGGATCTGAGATCAAAGGCGCTTTCTTCATGGCAGAGGCCTATACGATCAAAAGCCCCGCCGGTGCCGTCGAGAAAGAATTGATGAACCGAATCATCAAGTGGGGGCCTCTCTAAGATGTCCTAAGACAAATTGGAAGTTTGGCCATCCCTATCAAAAGCATTGGTTCTTAATTAACTTCCCCTAACGCGCACCGCAGGGACAAGCGCATTATAGCATCAACTCGCAGAAAGGATACAGAAAAACAAAGGCGGGATTCGATCAAAAAAAATCCTTAACGCACAATAGCCCCAACTTCGGAGACAAACCCCTGGAGGATCTGATGATGAATGGCATTCACCTCTTCTTCGCGAAGGGTCCTTTCA
>CAYIQK010000019.1:0-14988 GCA_964365515.1 uncultured Planctomycetales bacterium
TTGATCGAAGAGGCGCTGAAGGTCATTAAAGACCATCCTGAAAAATTATTTGAGGGTATCAAGCTTTCCAATAAAAAAGACACTTTGGCTTTAGACCGGATCAAAAGATTTGCCGAGACGTACCCGGATGCCTTCGCGGAGCAGATTGAACGATGGTTAAAGGATCGTTATCATGTTACGGAAACGATTAAGTTTATCACTGGCGCCGGCAAGTCAATGTATAAGAAAGCCAGGCGTAAGCGGCAGGGATTAGCGGAAACGGGGGCGGCGCCCGGTTTCGCGCAGGGCGTTTCTTCCCCAGTGAGACAGTTTGAAGAGACGGATCGTGCCTTTTTCCCGGGCCTGATCGCAGCGATCTCGGTCATGGATGCCGGCGCGGTTATTGTGGAGGTCATGGAACAGAACGGCGGTGAGGTTATCAAAAAGTTGGTTGTCAGTTACGAGGATTCCCTGGAGAAAATTACCAAGCTGCTCGATGATTTATACAGCCTGGGGGTCAGGAGGATCTATCTCTACGGCGGGTTCTGGACACCGACCGATTCATCGAAGATGGGGCATACGCTTCCCGATCGCGGGGAGTATATGATCAGATCGGGTCATGCATATGTCATCATGGGCGGGTATCAGGGGAACTTGAAAAAAAGGATACTGAAAATTCAGGAGCATGGCAAGCTCCAGAGAAAGGAGATTGAACTCAGCGCCGGATATACAGGAAACGCCTTTGGGAATTACGGACCGGAGGGCGTTGACGGGAAATTAAGGATCAATCCGCAGTTGTCGTCCGGCGATGTCCATGCCGTTTTTGAAAATTTGGTGAAGGAGGCAAAGAAGCGGGGAATGCGGCTGGCTGTTGATTTCATGTTCTGGAGAGGGTTCGAGGCCGTTGGGTCAGAGGAGCAGATCAACGCCCCTCAAAATAAGGCTGATTCCCGAAAGGCCATTACGATCCCGTATTGGCGCACGTTTTTCCGCGAGATCGGCGAGCGAAGAATCAGCCGGCAGGCCGTCATCGAGGAATTCGTAGAGGAGAATGGCTCCGCGGTGTGGCAGCGTTTGATCGACCGGGGCTGGATCACGCCGCTTGAAAATGCCGATGAGGCCAGGATCAACGGCTATCCGGAAAATGTTTTGAACGGTTTGGGTGAAGACCTCAAGGGTCAGTTCAATGCTATCAAGACATTTTTACAAAATGTCCCGGACCCTGTCAACGCGGCCTTCCGCGCCTTGCCCGAGGGCGACACGACCAACGGCGCCCATCGGGTCGCGCTCAAGCCGGAGGACCAGCCGCGTACCAAAGATGAATTCATCGAGCACCTTCTGAGATTCAATTCCCGCGCGTACGGCTTTACCGCTTTGAGGGTTGTTGAGAACGGCCTTGAGCGGGTGGTCCTGGTCAAACGCGCTTGGATCGGGATTGACAGCGGGGACCAGACCGTCCTGAATCCCTGGCTGTCCGAGGTGCAGGAGGCCCAGGCTCATGCGGTTGTCCAACTTGGGACACAGGGTGTCAGCGCGGTCCGGGCGGATCTGGCCGCCCTGTCTCTGGTCAGTGACCGCAGCATGCAACATTACAAGACGCTGGTCCCGGCCTGGCAGAGGAGACAGATTGAAGATCATTATGGAAAATCCTGGGACCGGATCACAGCGCCGGAGATCCCACTTACGGATGAACCCTGGTATCGCATCATCCAAAAGGTCAAAAAAGATTTGGGGCCGGGCCGGGAGATGACATGGATCATGGAGGCCTATCCTAATGTTCATCCGGTTCAGCGTCTCCTGGATCTGGATCCCGGTGTCAAGGTGTATAGCAATAGATTGTTCGAGACTTACAAAACGAAGGATGTCGGGGAATTTTACAAGGCACTGCAAACGATCCTCAAGAACCCCGGACGATATATCCCCTATGCATCGAACTACGACGAGCCTTCTTTGGTGGAACTCAACGGCTCCCGGGACGGGTTTTTACAGATTTTATTCACCCTGACTTATTTGGGGACCCTCTTGGGGATCCTGGGCATGGTTGACGCGAGGGAGTTGCAGGGCCACAAGGGACAGATGACCATCATCCCCAGCAATAACCACCCGTACGCTTCCAATCAGGATCTGGCAGATCTGGCGACATTTGAGGCGTACCAGGCGGCGTTGCGCAACGGCCCGCTGGCCAAACTGCATGAGGCCTTCTTTAAAATTATCCCGGGCACCAAGGCCAGAAACGCCAGGGCTGTGCGGCAGGACGACGTGGTCCGGATTCATTTTGAGACAGCCATGGACGATGTCGTGGTCAGCATGAATTTTAACCCGCAGCGTACCGGACTGTTGCAGGAAGATTATGATCTCCTGCGCCGGCATGGAGAGCGGGCCGTGAAATCCGACGAGGACGGCCGGGCCGTGCACAGCGTTCGGCTGGTCAATGAAAACGGTAACAGGTTCCTCATCGAGGATGAATGGAGTATCGAGGTTTTGCCCAAGGCTGCGGGCAAGGCCCTGGAAGTCCTTGGGGACAACGGGATCACGGTTCACGAGATCAAGTCATCGAAGATCGAATCTCATCATGAAGGGGAACCGTTTGGCGTTGAGTTGAGCTTCACCGGGGAGATTGGGAAGGCTGAGCTGGTCGTTACACTTGAGCGCAACAGGAAAGAGTTCAAAGAGGTCGGCCGGGTCACGCTGAGCGCCGGGCGAAATGAGACCGGCGGCCAGGTGCTGACCGGGATGCACAGGCCTCAACAGGCCGGGCGGTATCATTACGCGGTTGAGCTGACGGTCGGCGAGGAAACTATTGTGGTGTTCCAAACCATGGTTGATGTGGGCCTGCCGGATCAGGAGATATGGACTCGGCGGGCCGTAATCAGCCGGCTGTTCGCGGGGACGACCGGCCCGACGACAACATGGGGCGGACTCTGGGCAGGCAATGGCCGTCTGGCCGCTGACTTTGGCCTGCTGCAACAGCATGAGATCCACGCGGTGGCCAATCTTGCCGGCAGCGAGTTTAGGGTCGGATATGCAGGCATCGCCTTCCGGAATTTTGATCTTCCGGAGGGTGCCGGGCGTCTTTTGACAGCCACAGAATTGGCCGAATTAAGAGACGCCGCGCTCTGGATCCTCGGCCAGCTGCGGCAAGGCCGCAACGTTCTCATCGTTGACCGTTCCGGCATCGGCCGGGTGGATACCGTGGCTGTCGCTTTAATGGGATATTTGTTCTTTCTGGTCTACGGGAAACTCACGCCTCAACAGGACACGGCTGTCACAGCCTGGCTGAAGGTTCATAAGTCCGATGCCTATCCGCATGACTTTATCATAAACGAGATGAAGGAAAAAATGGGGACATGGGGGAGTGATATTACAAAAGAGGAGGCCCAGGCCGTCATCGGGGCTGCGGGGCTGGAGGAATTACTCAACGTTGTGAGCCAGATGACCGACGAGGCAGGGGCGGCCGGCATTGATCGCGTCGATTTTGCTTACAGGGTCAACGGACAAGAGGTTAATGTTGAAAACGGGAACCTTCCCCTCTTTTATTATGGCGATCGATTGACCATCACGGGCCGGGGCAAGGCAAAGGCCAGGCCGGAGGGATTCCTTTTGGCCCGCACGGATATGAGCTTCGATTATCCGTATGAAGAGGTCTTTTTGCCGTATGCCCGCACCGAAGGCGAGGGGGAGAACGCGGTTCATATCTATGAGGGCGGGATCACAGCCCTGCGGCCAGGCGAGAGAAGATTTATCAGCTTTTCTCTGGCGGCCCCCGACAGACTGGCGGTCAAACGCGATAGCCAACGCCAATGGCTGGGCGGCGTCCGGGCCTCTGTCGATTTAAGGCCTGAGGATCGGGCATTGATCGAACGGACAGTCAATCATCAGTTGAACGTAACGATGGTAACGCCGCAGGAGGAGGATAGGGTTAAGTTTAGAGTGACGGCTCCCGCGTTTAGAAAGGATCTTACCGCGCAGGTCAGGCCGGTGGTCTGGACAAACAGAGATTCTCCGGATGGGACGACGTGGCGGTTTTTGAGTGAAGAGGAGTATACCTGGGGGATGGTCGGTGAGCCCGACACAGAAGTGACCTGGGAGATCGAGATCCCGGGAAGAAAACTGCCGGAGCAAAAATGGCTCCTGACATTTGGAGTGATGCAAAAAGAAATATCCCTGGGTGTGGAAAATCAAGAAAAAGTGATCGGCTGGTGGAATCACGGGGAGCAGCATGCCGAGATCGTTCAGCCCCAGACAGATGTAGCCCCGGGGAATGATGCACTCAACGCAGCGGTGCCTGCCGGCGATCAGCCCGGCGCCCCGGTGAAGTTAAAAGTCAATAAGCTGCTGTGGGAGGCCTTCACATCCGGTGACGCGTACAGATTCTTTGCGGCTGTTAAGGCGACACTCAACACGAGACATAACCTGCCGGCCCTGGAAGAGGTCTCGCTGGCCGGGCTCCTGGGCTCGTCCGAAGGTTTCCTCATGATCTTGGGTGCCCTCACCCTGGCCGGTATCCCCGTCGTCGAAACGACCGGCCAGCCCCGGATCGAGGCATTGCAAAAAGCCTTTTTGTCCCAGGAGGATTTCCAAAAGATCAATGATATCAATGTCAAGCTTCAGGACAGCGTCGTGTGGCTGGAGATTGATACGGATTTTGGAATACAGAGGACCGTCGTGGAATTGAATTTCGCGCCGCAGCGGACCCACTTGACCGAAGATCAATATTTCAGATTAAAGGAAAGCCAGGGCGAGCGCAGCCTTGAGGCCGTCGACATCAATGAGAATTTGCGGATCGGGTGGAGCCGCAGGCTGGCCCAGGAAGGCGCGCCGGAAAATCCTCTCTACTTTGCAATCAGCAACGAGACCGGGATCGTCTGGATGGCCGGCAGAACCGCGGGCGATCACCAGCAAGAACTTCAAAACAAACATGGTATGGGGGTCCAGCGGGACTTTGTTCCCAACTTAAAGGATCTGCATCAAGGCGAGCCGCTGCATATCAAAGTCCGGGTCACCCGCAACGCCGAAAACGCGCTCATGCCTTTGACGGTCCAGGTCGTCTTTTCCCATTTCGTGACAACGGAATACGATGAGGTTGAGGAGAAGAAAACCCGGATCCCGCTTTCTTTGGTAGAGGGACAGGCTCGGGAGAACGCGTTGGTTTACGAAGGGGTTTATTATCCGCGGCATCCCGGCCTTGAGGTCTCGGAGATTGTGCTGACCCTCAACGGGCACGACAAGGAATATCATGTCCTGAAAGACACCGTGAATGTTCTCCCGACAGATGAGGAATGCATGAAACAACCCGTGGTGACGACTGTGAAAGATCAGGAAGGAAACGTTTTGTTCTATGCGGCCAATCCCGCGTTTGTGGATCCCAAAATCCTGCGCAGATTTTTCAAGAGAAAGGAGATCCTGGTCCTGAACTTGGCCCGGGAGTTGAGCGTCTTTTATCCGCAGGAGAGCGGGATCGATTATGAAAACATGACCTTGCCCGACGGAGCCGATAGCAATCTGGGGATAGTGAGTCAACAGCAGTTTGTGGATCGATTCGGGCCGCAACAGGGCGCTGAGATCTGGGATTTTCTGGTCAATGAACTGCATTGGCTCATCTTCGTTCATGAGGGGATGGCGCGGCTGCATGTCAAGACCGTCGAGTTCTGGAAAGAAGAAGTGTTTAAGCAGTTCTTGGCCGGCAAGCCGTACGAGGACAAAGCCAAAGACATCCTTGCCGTCTTCAACGCAGCTTATGAAAACCTCGATCAACTCAACAGGGCCCTGGATATTTTGGCGAAGGCCAGGCAAGCCGGCAAGGCCGTTGTCGTTGTTGACCGTTCCGGAATCGGACGCGTCGATACCTTCGTGATCGCCTATCTCGCCGGACTTTCCGGCAAGCCGGTGACATCTCAAATGTTCTGGGATACGGCCGCTTTTCTCAAGGCCCTCAAACCCAACGCCTATCCGCACCATTATCTTTGGGAGATCATCAAAACCCTGCGCGAGATCAACAAACAAGACGAGATCAGCGAGGACAAGCGTGAGCCCGGGGCGGAGATGTGGATGCAAGGCCTGCTGCAGGTGGCTGTGAACGGAAAAGCCCTGGGACTGCTCAATGACGGTTCGAAGAATAATTCAAGGAAAACGGTCTTAAAACTTCCTGAGCCTCTGGCGCAGGGGGACACCGTCAGATTTATCGCCACGGTACGGGCCAATGGCGGCATTGATCCGCATCAAATTTACGTCGCCCTCCGTTCCAACATGAACAGGAAGCGTTATCCGCAGGAAGAGATCCGGATGTCATTTGTGCGGACAGAGGGCGAAGGCGATAACGCGGTTTATATCTTTGAAGGGGATATTACTGCGCGGCGGGTCGGTACAGCCTGGGTGAGCCCGATACTGGTTCCTTATGGCCCCGAGGTCATTTACGATCCCGCGCAACGTTTCCTCGCCTATGACGTCGGCTTAGAGGTTGTGAGGCCCGAGACACAGCAAAAAGAAAATGAAGAGAGGTCGGCCCGGGTTAAGGAATTACAGAACGACATCGCAGCCCAAAAGATGGTTATGTGGATTTGGCCTTCGGAGAATCCGGTTTGGCAGGTCAAGGCAGGTCAACGGATCGTCGTCATGACGGACCAGCCGGGCAACGTGCATGCCGGCGTCAAGCACCACGGTGAAATTGAATGGGACAAGGTTGATGTTATCCCGCTGACCAGGGTTACATGGGAAGGCCGGGAGGCCTGGATCGCGGTTCTGTCCGGGGACGTCAATGTCATCAACATCTATAAAACCAGCGCCAAAATCCCGGACAACGAACGCTGGACATGGCCGAAGGGGCATGAGTTCTTCCTGGAACGATTGGAGAATTCCTCGCCCGCCTCCGGCGCGCCGGCTCAAGGGGAGGGAAAGGTCTCCAGTCCGGTCGAAATGATGCGGCGTCTTGAGGAGGTTTTACCCTTAGCGGAAGCGTTGACTTATAAACAATTGTGGGAGATGATCCGCAAGAATTTGCCGGGGCATCTTATCGAAGAACATCAAAGGAATTTATTGCCTGCCCAGGATGAATCAGGGCCGGTTATTCTGGTGATGAATGCCCGCAATTGGAAGAGTTTTGCTCATATCGGTCAAGCGGCTTTGAAACGCCTGCGTCCCTACCGGGGGCAACGGATCTTTCTTTATATTTTAGGCGCTTTTGGTGAAAGTGAATTTAGCGGCCGGGCCCTGCGTTCTGAGCCAGGCCGGTTCGTTATCGACCGGGACGAAAAGGGACGGGTGATTACGGCCATGAAGGTTCTTAACCCAGGTTCGAAAGATAATATCCCGTCGGCATTCTCGATTCCGGATCACCGGAAATTTAATCTGCGGCTGGGAGGGAATGAAGGGTTTAAGCGGTTAAGCCAAAGAATTCAGGACCGATTATTCTTCCCCGTACTCTCTGATCTTGTATTACACAGCACCGCCATGGATTCCGACCTTCTTCGAGACGAGAAAACGTTGCAAAAGGGCGAAGGATACTGGTATCTGTATTTTGATCTCCCGCCCCCTGACCAGGAAAGGTTGACCCGATTGGATCAAGGACGTGATTTCCAAGCAGAGACAACAGGCGATAAGGAGTTTATGAAATTGATTGATGAGATATTAAGCCGTGATCCCCGCAATGTTCTTCATTATTCAGCCAAACTCGGGAAATGGATATTGATCCCTCTCAACCGTGTGCAGGCCATGAAACCGGGGGATCTGTATTTCCATGATATTCAAGCTCCGCTGGATATAACGAATCCGGAGGTTCAGAAATATCTCGAGCGAACCACGCTTGAGCTTCTCAATTACGTCAACGGGTTCCGCGTGGATTGTGCGCAAGGATTGATTCTGAAGGGTGAAAAAGGTGAGCCTGGATTTTATGATTATTGGGCAAAGGAGTACCCTGCCGGGTGGCAAGAGCGGGATATGTCTCAACGTTTGCAGCAGGAATTGTGGCCGGGATTGATACCGGTTCTTCGGGAAACGTATTTAAAGATGCACTCCGAAGCAAAAGGCAACGAGAAATTACAGTTGCTGCTTTTTGCCGAGGCATTTTGGTTATTCGATCGATTGGATACATATGGTTTTGATTTGATCTTCCAGCTTATGCCGTTGATCTTATTGGGGATTAAAGGAAATGTTCCGGCCTTACGAGAGTATATGGAAACCCGCCAGGGCGAACATGAGCGCCGGGTTCACGCTTCAGCGACCCATGATGATCAGATGAAGGACATTGTTCAGGGGACTTTCTTGCAACATCCTCATTTGAGCGCCTCAAAATTGATCACCTTAATGTTCGACATAGCTACGTTGGCCGGCGTCCCGATGTTCCCTTATGAAGAACTCATTGATGGATACTTGCGGGCGGAAACCGGGATCAAACCCCTTACGCGATACGAGGGATATCAGCGACTGGAGATCCGCCGCGCGGGAAGGCTGGTTCTACCCCTGGCACTGGCCCCGCTCTTTCGTAAAGGCGGTTTGACGATGTTCCGGCCCAACAATCCGAATATCCTGGCCTTTGCCCGTTCCCTGGGGGATCAACACGTCATCCGGGTGAGTAATTACAGTGACAGGGAAGAGAGCGATACGATTGACCTGGCCGATGTGCGTGAAGCATGGAAATTGGACGCGCAGAGAGGCCATTACTATGCTTTGATCGATCATGTGTCCGGTGACGGATATTTACGTACCGGCGAGGATTTGCTTAACAATAAATTGTATGTCCGTCTTCCGGCGCATGGTTCCCATTTATTTATGGTTCAGGAGATCAAGGGCAAGACGGAAGAGGAGATTAAGATTTTAGATAATATGTTGAGTGCGGCCCAAGGCCGTGCCCTGCCTTTGCGGGATATTTGTACTCTGCTGCGTGATTTTGATTTGCGAATTCATTTTCCTGTTGAGGGCACCGTAGGCAAGGCGGTTGGTATCAAGTTTTTGTTGGACCATCTTTCTGTACGGGCAGGCTTAGTCTCCAGCCCGGTGGCACTTCGCCACGCGTCAGCGGCACGGGAATGGGGGGTCCTGATGCATATCACCTCTTTACCCGAGGGAGACTTTGGTCCCGAGGCTTATCGCTTCGTGGACATTTTGCACAATATGTCCGCGTCCTGGTGGCAGGTCTTGCCGATTATACCAGCGGAAGGATCTCCTTTTTCGAGCTTCTCTGTCTTTGCCATCCAACCACGATTCTTGAGCCCTGCGCTGTTGGTTCAAAAGGGTTTGTTAACGGAGAAAGACCTGAGATCGCAACGCCCGGATGAAACGAAGGATGAATATCTCAAGGACATGGTGCATCTGGCCTATGAACGGAATCGAGAAAACGCAGAGTACGCGCGGTTCTTGGAGGAGGGAAAGTACTGGATCCGTCATTATGCGGAATATTGGGTGATCAAGCAAGCGCAGGGATTGAAGGGGTGGTGGGACTGGGATAAGGGGTTGATGGCTCGGGAGGAAGCGAGTCTGATAAGATTCCGTCAAGAGCATGCGCTGGACATCGAGGAAGTCCAATTTGGACAATACCTGCTTTATTCGCAATGGAACGCCTTGCGGGCCTATGCCCATCAAAAACGGGTAAGGCTTTTTGGTGATATGCCGTTTTATCCCGGTTGGGATAGCGCGGATGTCTGGGCGCATCAGGAATATTTTAAGCTTGATAAGAACGGCCGTCCGACGGTGGTCGCCGGTGTTTCGCCGGATTATTTCAACAAGACAGGAGACCGTTGGGGCAATCCTATTTACCGCTGGGATCGGATGGAGGAGGCCGGGTACGAATGGTGGATTGAGAGGTTAGCGTGGAATTTCAGACTCTTTGATCGTGTCCGCAGCGATCATTTCCGTGCCTTTGAAGCCTTTGGCGAGATCCCCGCCTCCGAAGAAACAGCCGAGAATTGTCAATGGATCAAGGGGCCGGGCGAGAAATTCTTCGTCAGGATGCAAGAAGTGTTGGGCGAGGATCTACCCCTCGTTGCCGAAGATCTGGGAACGATTGATTCTCAGGTCATTAAGCTCAGGGATCGATTCGGGTTCCCCGGCATGAAGGTATTGCAGTTTGCCTTTGGCGCTCATGATGGGTATGGTTATCTGCCGGACAAGCATACTGAAAATTTTGTCGTGTATTCCGGGACAGCGGATAATGACACATCCCGGGGTTGGTATGAAAACGCGGAGAATCAAGAGGACAGTCGGCGTTTCCTCCGCTATGCCTGGGAGCGATACCGATTAAGAAAAGAAGATCCCGAAAATAAAGATGTGCCGTGGATGATGATTGAAATGGCCATGCGCTCGGCGGCCGGGTTGGCCATAGTCATGATGCAGGATCTCCTGGGGTTAGGGTCTGAGGCCCGGATGAATACGCCCAGCACGGGGGGGAAAAAGAATTGGGTCTGGGCCCTGGATTCCATAGATGAAATTACGGACGATATCCAGCACAGGATGAGGTTGTTGGCAGAAAATGCTGAGCGTCTTGGGCCGCAAAAGGAATTTGTTCAGATGGAAGAAAGCCGGGGGGCGCCGCCCCCTGATCGAGGTGAGGTTCGAGAGGATATCCCGGCGGTTGAACCGGAGCAAAAGGTTAATATCCAGAAACTGCTGAAAGACTACGCGGGCCGCCCCGAGGTATTGACGCAGTTCCTGGAAGACGTGAACACGGGCAAGGAACAGATCTCTGATGAGGAACGCTTTGCCTTGGAGCAACTGCACACCCTGCACTTTATGCCCCTCGATTATCAATTATTCACCGGTATAGGCGACCATCGTCAGATCTATAAAAAGCTGGGGTCCCACCCGATCTTTGGGCGGGATAACACGTGTTATGGCACGTATTTTGCCGTATGGGCCCCGCTGGCCAGAGAGGTCGCGGTTATCGGTGATTTTAAAGGCTGGGACTCACAGGCGTCATTGATGACGAGGCGCAAGGTGAGTGATGAAAACGGCGAGAACGACACCGGCATCTGGTCCCTCTATGTCCCGGATGTAAAGCCAGGGGATCTCTATAAATATCGGATCGCGGGTGTTGATGGGCAGGAACGCCGGAAGGCTGACCCGTATGGTTTTAGCCGCGAGAAGCCCAATCAGGGATCGGCCTCGCGCGTTGTGGATGACCGTCCGCTTTATCCATGGAAGGATCATGAGTGGCTGGGCCAGAGGGAGAAAAGACAATCTCCGGATGCGCCGCTCTCCGTTTATGAAGTTCATCTGGGATCATGGAAATGGGTGCATGACGAGCGCGCAGAAAAATGGCGGCCCATGACCTACCGGGAACTAGCGCCGGAACTTGTCCAATATATTCAAGAGACAGGCTATACCCATGTGGAGTTCTTGCCGGTCATGGAGCATAATCTTGATCAGTCCTGGGGATACCAGGTGAGCGGTTTTTATGCCCCGACCTGCCGCTTTGGGACACCGGAGGACCTGAAATACCTGATTGATTATTTACATCAAAACAAGATCGGCGTGATCTTGGATTGGGTGCCCTCGCATTTTGTTAGCGATGAGGAAGGGCTGCCATGGTTTGACGGCAGCCAACTTTACACGCATGAGAATCCTAATCAGGCGATTCAGCCGGAATGGGGAACGTATATCTTCAATTATGGCCGGCATGAGGTCAAGAGCTTTTTAGTCAGTAACGCCCTTTATTGGCTCAAAGAGTTCCATGCCGACGGCCTGCGCGTTGACGGTGTGGCAGCCATGATATACCTGGACTACGCACGCAACAACGGCGGGTGGATTCCCAACCAAGATGGCGGAAAAGAGAACATAGAGGCTGTTGAGTTCTTAAAGCAGCTCAATCGCGTCATCCATCATGACCCTGAAGTCCGCGGGGCCCTGACCTTTGCCGAGGAATCCACGGGTTGGCCGGGGGTGACCCAGCCTGTTTACGCGACCTGGCAAAGCCTGGGATTTGATCAAAAATGGAATATGGGATGGATGCATGATACCTTGTTCTTCCTTGGCAAGGTTCCCAATAGTTATTTTTACTCCACCAATAATATGGATG
Organism: uncultured Planctomycetales bacterium; assembly: GCA_964365515.1. Classification (GTDB taxonomy): domain Bacteria; phylum Omnitrophota; class Gorgyraeia; order Zapsychrales; family Zapsychraceae; genus CAYIQK01. The sequence continues at coordinate 11,984 of CAYIQK010000019.1, forward strand.
AATTAACCCGCACGTTGCTCTACGCCCTCTCAGAGGCCTTTATTTTACCTCTGTCTCACGATGAGGTCGTTCATGGGAAAAATTCTTTATTGAACAAGATGCCCGTCGATCGGATATATCAATTTGCCCTGTTACACCTCTTGTATACTTACATGTTCGTGTACCCAGGAAAGAAGCTGCTATTTATGGGGAATGATTTTGGCCAGTCACGCGAATGGAATTATGCTCAAAGCCTGGATTGGCATGAACTTCTCAATGACGAGGCGGTGAATCAGCTTCATAGGGGTATTCATGAACTGGTCAAAGACCTCAACCGTCTTTATCGTGACGAGGCGTCCTTGCATGAAATGGACTTCGACGGCCGCGGGTTTGAGTTCATCGAAGGATTGCCTTCTGGATTGGTTGGTTTGATTCGTAAGGGCAAGGACTCCGATCAATCCATCATTGCCTTATTGAATTTCCAGCCGTATTCAGAAGTTATTCCGCTCGCTTTACCCTGGCCAGGCCGGTGGCAACAGATTCTTTCTACGAGGGACTTTATGCGGCGGAGGACGGATGAAAAATATTTAAGCGAAAATCCAGAACCGCTTGAGGTCCGGGTTCAGCGCGCAGGCCGTTATCCTTTCTCAGCTGAAGTCAATATCCCATGGGTAACCGCGCTCATCTTAAAAGGTACCCGCGATGAAAGCCAGCTCGTCAAGACCCCCCTCTCTCAGATCCTGGGCCCTGGCAAGGGCACTCCAGACCGTTTTGAAGAACTGCTACAGCTTATGAATGTGGTGGCCTATGCGCCGGCCTTGGTCACCAGGGTCCTGGATGCCGGCCTTGTCCAAGCCTTGGGCCTTGTTGAGGAGCATCAGGGAACTTCGCGCTTTCCCTGGTATGTTTACGAGATGATGAAATGGCTGCTTAAAGAATACTATGCTTTTAAGGAAAGCGGTATAGGACAGCTGGATGAAACGCGGCATCAATTATGGAATAGCATGATGTCCGCGATAGATACCCTTATCTCGAACCCCCGCCATACAGGAGCCTTGAATTCTATTGGGGATATCTTCCGGCAGAACGGATTTTTGGATGAGGCCGTCGCTGTTTACCAGCAGATGATCAAGATCGATAGTAACAATACCGGGGCCCGGGTCGGGATTTCTCTCGCGGCCCTCCGGCAGGGGGATGATCAGAAGGCCAAAAAACTTTACAAGCAAGCTCTGGAACTGGATAGGAATAATGACCATGCCCGGAAAGGTCTGGCAGAGGTGGATGATCGCAGCAAATTAGCGGATAAGGTCGGCCGTGCCTATAAAGGCCGATCAACAAAACCAGTTGTGATTATGCCGTCCGGGCATGACCAGGACGAAAAGAGGGTCCGTTTTAAACGTGCCTTGGCAGTGTTTGAGCAGCATTTTCCTGTTGATTTAAGCGGCAAGACAATCACCGCAACCTTCACGGACCGCGCCACCACGGCACGCAGTGAAGGGGATCAGATCACGATGGAATTAGGCCGCAGCCCTGTTCGATTCGCGGACCAGATCGAGGAATATCTGCGAAGGCTGGATGAACTTTTTGTTGAGAAAAGCGGCAAGGGCAATCAACGTCTGATGGATATGCAAGACGCGGCCTATGTCTTACGGGCCCTGTATGTCCTTTTCGATAACGAAGTCAATGATCTGATTATGAAAAATTATGAGGAGGAAAACAGAAAAGAGGGTGTCGCGGCCCTTGATGTGCTTGTGTTGATCTTTATGTATCTCTCCGGGAAAGAAGATCAATTGTCCGAAATGCTGACGAACGCTCTCGAAAAATCCTATGATGATATTCAAGAGGAGCCGCAATATGGCTATGTGGAAGGGCGGTGGAAAAAATATTATAGTTTAGGGAATATCGAACAGATGATTGAACGCGCGGTCTTTTTGGAAATGAACCAGTTAGACAGGGTGTTGCTTGATGTGCATGAGCGTCCGGTTGATGAAATTGATAAAGCTGTTCGGGCAGCCACGCCGAAGAAAGTCGCTCTGCTTAAACACCAAATCATCAAAACCATGGCCCTGGCCAAGAGATCATCGGTTCGTGAGATCATCGTCAAGGGGCTTGACGGGTCCCTGCCGGGGCCCACGGCAGGGGCGATCAATGGCCTGAGCTATCTTTGCGATCGCCGGATCATGGCCCTGGCCGTTCAACAGGCGGTCAGGCACTTCACGTATGCTTCTGAAGATGAAAAGATCAGGGATGCGATCATCGAAGCATTAAGGGATGTGTCCGTGCGGGATGAGTCGAACTTCGAAAATCTTTTGGAGATATTGGAGACCGGAGACTTTCTCTCCCAGGTTGTGGCGATCAAGGCCTTGGCCAAGGCTGTCGACTCATCCGAGAGGTATTATATATTGAAATCAAAATTTAAGGCCGCCATCGAGCAAACCGCTGACCAGACTCAAAGCCGGTTCCTGTTGCTGTATCTCTGGGAGGCGTATCAAAGATCCGGGGATGGAATCGTATCGTGGCTGTCCGCGGATGAAAAGAACCCCTGGATTGCCCCAGGCGCGTTCCTGCAAGAACCGCTGACCTCGGAGACGGCCAGGACAATTTCCGGGGAAAAGGAGCCGTTTTTAGGGAAAGTCATCGCTGAGGTGACCGGTATCTTGTGGAGAAATTTCAACGAAAATTCTCAATGGGACAGCTCTGGATGGCTGGATGTCGTGGAAGCACTGGAAGAATTGACCCGGGGAAAAGATCAGGCGAATAATCTTTTATTGAGAGACCTTGTTGTCCTGGGGCTCCTGGATCGGTATGCGAAAGAGAAAAAGGGATTCATGTCTGAATCAAAATCGGATTCGGGTACTCGGGAAAAGATCCGGGAGATCGAGGATCGATTGATGGAATCCTTAGACCAGGGGAGGATTAAAGATAAGGGGGTCAGGTGGAAGGTCCTGGAGGGATTGAGTAAGGACTACGAGTTGGAAAAGGGGATGACAGAGTCACGCCAAAAAAGGATTGCCGTCCTGTCCCAA
>CAYIQK010000020.1:0-14865 GCA_964365515.1 uncultured Planctomycetales bacterium
CGGTTGGTCGGGATCCCGACTTCCAATCTTCTGATTGAAAGGTCGGGACCAGCCATCCGCCAAAATCTTTGATTTTGGCGAGACCTCGCCAGAATTTGTAAATTCTGGCGGGCGGTAAATTGAGGACCCCGCAGCGGCCAAATGTTTTCTAAAGTCGGTGGGTTTGTCTTGTCTCCATTGAGCGCGTTGGTCCGGCGGGTCAGAACACCTGATTGGGCCTTTTGCACGTAACGCTTGACACTTCCAGGAGAAGAAACCATACTTGCTTTGTCTGAAGAAAATCCGACATGAAAAATTTTCTTAAAAGAATCTCGATCAATCCTCAAATATGCCACGGCAAACCATGCATCAAAGGCCACCGCATCATGGTGTGGCAAATATTGGATTTGCTTTCGGCCGGGGTAAAACCCGAAGAAATTACGGGCGAAAGATATTTTCCGCAAATAACCATCCAGGATATATACGCCTGCATTGCTTACGCCAACCAGCTTGTTCAGAATGAAGAAATCCATGGCAACAAACGGCACCGTTATCAACTTGGCCCATAAGGAACGGGCCGTCATTATCACCAATGATCTGGACTTCGGGAACCTTATCCTGTATCCTCCGGGTTCGCATACCGGCATAATTGTCCTGAGGCCGCGACTGGACACAAGAGAAGCCGTAGACGATGTCCATGGAGTTCTCATGCGGCTGCTCAAAGAACTTAAACCCGCCGAAATAAAGAAATCTCTCATCATTGTCGATAGGAACAAATACCGGCTGCGCCGCGAATAAGCCGGAGCGTTGCTTATCTTTTCTTCGCCCGCCGTCCCCACAGGGCTTGAACTTCCCTTAAGTTCCCGGTAAGTTTCCCAGCTCTCCACTCTCTTCTGAATAATAGGATTCTGGAAGATAAGGATGCTTTGCGGGATGTAGTTATTTCCCAGAATTCTTAACGCGTTGCGGATATTGTCTTCGGAATTGGTAGAGAATGTCTGAAGCTGGGCTTCCTTCTCGTAACTAATCGGGCTGGAGGCGGATTCACCGGACAGCCATGCATCCACAAAACCCTGTGTCAGAGAACCGACGCGCATTTCCTTATCAATTTCCTGTTCGGTTATGTTCTCATAGAGACCCCGATCGCCCAGGAACATCTCGCCGGCGGTTTCCATAAATCCGGCGCCTGTGGGCACGTGCTGGCCGCGATTCCGCGATCTCGGGAAGATGTAGATAAATCCAAGTCCGATCAAAAGCGTGTGGGGAATATTTTGTGTCTGTAATCTTGTCACCAGGCGCATCGTCTCAGAAGTGATGACCTTTCGGTTGTCCGCTTCAAGAACAGCACCCCTTAACGGATAATCCACCGTTTTGCGCAGGGAATACCTGGCATTTTCAACAACTTTCTTCGTGGCGGCAGACATAAGCGGCAATGTCCCGTCGGGATAATAAACCGCCTGCAGATGCAGATGATTAAGGGACGCCCAGGCGCCGCGGCTGTTAAAACCGAAATACAGATTGTCTTCGCGGCTTAAGTCGAAGATATCAAAGACCGCCTGCAGGGCCTCGACGCCAAATACCTGCGGGAGTTGCGCCCGCGGGGCAGGGATCAGGAGGAAATGATACGGCAACAACGGCGCGTGATTGGTATTTATCGCCGTCCGCCTTCCATTGATATCGATATCCATCAGCCTCTGCAGCGGTTTTTCCAACATGATACGATTGAAGTCGAGCGTACCGCCGAATGGGGCGACAACCGGATTGGTGTCCTGCAACGGACGGTTCTGCCTGACCTCGGCCAGGGCGCGGCCTTCATTGAACTGCACAACAAACCTCCCCGCCCGGCGCCGTAAAATATTGTCCACGGAATATTGAAGCGCGCCTTGATCCTGCCGGTCACGCCACAGCGCCTTTAACGTGCGGTCGAAATCAATCCTGTCCAGACTGATCTCACGGATACCGTTTCCATAGATACGGACACGATTCTCGCCGCTTTCTTCAGCCGGGCTGGGGGCATTCGGGAGGCTCGATTTTCCACTAGAGTTCTTTGTAATCTGTCTCAGAACGGAATCAAAAATATCATCAAATACGGCATAATCTCTCATTGCATCCAAAATCATCTCTTCTGTTAAACTATTGAAAAGCGCCTCGTAACGAATAGCAAGCGAACCGGCGCAGGAGAAAGCCCCCCAAGGGTTGTTTTTAAATCCTTTCGGCTCTTCATTCTTAATTAAGAAAATGAATGCCTGATTTTTTCTGCCCATAATGCCAAATGGAATATTTCCGGTCTGTAAAATATCGATTATTTCCCATATTTTCTTAGCCAAAAGAATGGAATCGCTATTACGAACGGAGAATCCTCGTGAAGGATAATCTGGAGAGGCAACGGAACGTATATCTAAGACATGATCAGATGCTATATTTTTATTCCGCTCGACTAAACTAAATAAATATAATTTTCGCTCCGGAACAAATACCCCCTCAATGGGGAATAACTGAAAATGTTTACTATTAACACTGGCACCCCCGAAAAGGCTGTGATAAAAGACATACGCATTAGAGACGGTAAGAAATTCCGTATAAGCGAACAAATCACGCTGATATAAAAATTGATTGCTGGGTTCATACGGCACCAATAAAGAATGTCCCCATTTCAAAGGTTGGGCATTAATCATAATTTTCCATGAACCAAAGCTTAACATCAACTCTTCTGTCAAGATTCTCTCGATGGCGACCTTCCCAAAATGGAAATCTTCCGGATTAAAGGGATAATTCAGTAGAACAGGTTGACTGGGCCAGGTGGGTTGACGAAGTTTTGCTTCCCGGGCTGTTAAATAGATGACGAACCGGCCAACCTCCCGGAAACGCTTTGTCCTTTCCATCTCTTGTTCGCTAATGCTAAATATACCGCCTCGGTCCCACCGGTCCCGCCATTCGCTAAGTATTCTCCTGTCTAACGAACTGATTGGACTTGAGCCGTATTCTTCCGACCTTCCTCTCATTTCCCTCGCCGCAATAGAAAGCAACACAGCACCGACAGCTCCTTGCCACTGCAACGGCACATTTCGATAATTACCAATCTCTCCCGCTGGCATATCAATACGACCAGCATGAACAATGTTAATGTTCCTTGCCTTGGCGTACTTTTCGATGGATTCCACTATCCGCTCGCCTGCCGCGCCTTGCGCAATACCCCCTGTCAAGATAACACGGTCAATTCGATCAAGATCGTAAAGCCTGATGAATTCCCGATACAACGTCGTTAAATGTGCGCCAAATTCATCGAAAATCTGTGTGGCTATTTCTTTATATTCATCTTCTTCATTTCCCGTCAGCCACTCACCAACATCTTGGGTCTTCACATCCGATGCAACCGCAAGTCCTCTCTGCCCCGCCAATTCTTCGGCTCTTCGCACGACAAATGCTGCATTAGCGACATCTTCCAAATCGCCCTTAATCCCGGCATTGCTTAATCTCGATGCATCGGAGAAATCAACCCTGATATGCGCTGCGGCCAAACCATGCGCCAATTCCCCCTTAATAATGGCGGCAACCCCCAGACCCGTTCCAAGCGTATTGACAAGCACCACCTCATCCCTGATCCCCTGACTGCGCACGAGATATTCAGCCACAATGTCGGCATCATTCATAAAGGAAATATTCTTTCGTCCTTTTGCCAATTGATTCAGAGAAGCAACGCTTCCAGGATGAACGGCCTCCAGATTCGGCATGTCCATGATCCTGCCATGCGGACCAACCTGTCCAGGCACGCCCATCACAATCGTGATAGCCTCAACATCTTCAATCCCAACCTCTGCGGTAAAATCTTTAATACACTTCCAAAGAATTTCCGCATAACCTTCCTCCCCCGTCCGGAGCGTTTTCTGTGGAATTATTTTACTCGCAATGAGGAGACCCCCCTCGATTGCGACCAATTTGATATTAGTGCCGCCGATATCAACACCCGGCACTTTACCTTCCACAACATAATTCACATCACGCTTGAATCGCACCACTCGTGTTACAGCGGTTTCTTGTCCTTCTCCTTTGTTTAATCGGCGCATGGTACCGGCAAAATCCTGCTGAAGTATCGTCTCTACAGCCGCTTTTAAATCATCGTCAGCTTTACCCCATCTTGTAAGCCGGAAGGCGGTTAAACCTTTCAGCTCTCCATGGATATTAAGAAGTGCCGCAAGATAATTAAACACATATCCCTTTAATGAAACCTCCTCCAGCATGCGCTGCGGAACAACAATCCTGTATTCACGTTCGATCCCTCCGATATCCATGGCAAACAAAGAAATAGGCGCCCAAGCATAGTGGAGAGAAATACTCCGCAGGGCCGCGAAACTGTCATGATACTGCTGTAATGTCGGATTCGCCTGCAGCCGGACAATTTCTTCTGCAAAACTTTCTTTCGTCCAAAACGCCATAATTTCCCGATCCGCACTCAGGGCAGAACGTTTGATCTGCATATTTCCAATGCCCTTTAACTGCATGCCCTCTGAAAACGCCTTCAAAAATATGTCCTCATCATATTGATAACGTTCTCCCGCCTCCTTGGGATTCCCGAATTTCTGGCCGACGCTTCCAACCAACACAATTTTTTCAATACCTGCGGTCTGAAGATGAGGATACGCTTGGATAAAGACCGCCATCGCCGCGCCGATTTCATGTCCAATTTCCCTGATAAAATCACCAGCCATCGAATCCCCCTGATAAGCCTTAAGTGTAATGAAAACCGAAAGTTCTTTTTCCAAATTAACAGCAGCAGCATCCTCTTTACGTTGAGACAACTTTTCTTGTATTTCTTTGAGTGCCAATGAAGTAACCCCTGCAAAATAGCAGCGGTCATTATCCCCAAACCTCTGAATAAGCCTTTCTATAAATCGTCGAGCAATAAACGGCCCGCCGAGAGTTTGGCTCAAACGTTCTTCTCCCTTATCCAGACGAGGCTTCGAACCGTCAGCGGTCGGCCTATACCGCCAGCTGAGAATATCATCAACATTTCTAACCAGATGCCTGCCGATTTGACCGAATCCCGTTTTAATATCCAAGAAATCTAACCCGTCCTGAGGCACATATCGAATGCTGTCAATGATTTCATTGTTGGATAAAACCCCGGCGGCGATACCGGTCGCAAGGTTGAGGACTATGCCTTCCGGCTGATTATGAATTTCGCCTTTCTCTGTCTTCTGCTCACCCAGAAGAGCCGCCAAGACATCCAAAACCACAAAGACTTCCACCGTATGCCGATAGCGTTCTTCAAATCGGGATTCAATCGCATCATGAAGCGGATATTCTTCATTCAGGTATGTTGCGCTGACTGTACGGTTGCGGTAATCCGGCGGCCCCGGCCAGGCGATACCGATCCGTTCGATCTGTTGAGGCAAGACGGCATAACGCCTTAATAACAGGTCGATTTCATCCATAGTCATCTGAACCACCTTCTCGGCCGTAACAGCCTCTCCTTTTAACCTTTCGCGCCAATTGAACTCGGCACTGGAATACACCCGCCCTTCTTTATCCACCAGCCCAAATTTAAACTTACTGCCTCCAAGGCTGATGCCTATATTAAACTTCGGATACTCCTCGGGGAACTGCGGATAAACGCGGAAAATTGTCGTCGGATGCGTATCACGGGTGATGATTTTATACTGCCCCATTGCCGCGGGGATAAAAACTGTTTGTCCGCTTTTGAGAACGGTTGTCTCGCCCGTCTGAACATTTTCTAAAATAACAGAACCGTAAACCCCCATAAGCACGTGAAATCTGTCCGCTGTTTGCGTAATATAAACTGCGGGGTCTATATTTTCTCCTTGATTATCCCCCACCCCGGAGAAAACAAACCGCTCAACACGGAAATCCGGATGGGTGTCGACCGTCTGCACGACACCGACCCCTTTCGCCAATTTCTCCGTCGTCCTCCATTCCCTCCGCAAATAATCAACCAATTTCTTCCCTTGAAAAGCGTCATTATTCATAGACGCCAATCCTTCCCTGACATGCAAAGTTCGCCCTTCAACTTTACGGTCATAATCATAAAGACGATACGTAATATCGGAAACATGACTTATCTCTATGGCCTGAATGCCTCTCTGGAAGGCATGCACGATGCCCGGCGGAACCCGGTAGACTTCCCCAGGCTTCACGGAGATCCGGTGGAGAAAATCTTTCACTTCCTGGGTGCCGGCCTCAACAGCTGCCCTAAACTGATCTTTGCTGACGCCTTCTTTGAGCCCCAGGACAAACTCATTATTCTCCTGAACATTCAAAATTATGAAGTCCTCCTCTTTGCCTTTGGTGTCTTCCTCGTCATCTTGACTAAAGAACTTCGCTATCTCATCCGTTGGATGAACCTGGATAGAAAGCTCCCTCTGGGCATCAAGGAATTTGGCCAAAAACGGAATATACCCCTTCCCGTAATGCTGAATGACCCGCAATCCATAAAACTCTTCCGCAAATCCAAGTTGATCAATTTCGGTGATTTCAATACGCCCCCCGCTGTCTAACGTCATAATGGAAGGATGCTCCGGATGCGAGGAAACCTCCCAGCTTTCAGAAGCGACGCTTCCATCCGCCCAAACATGACGTTTAAGACGAAGAATCCAATCGCCGCCCCAGATTTGATTCTTAATATCATCTCTAAAACGCACAAAGGTTCTGACGGCTTTCTGTTTATCCTCCGGCGTAACGGTAAACGGCCGATGCGGGCCATAGCGCATGTCAACCTTCCCCTTGAGAACGCGCGCAATCCTTCGCTTCTCCGCCTGCACAGAGTCCTCTGTTTTAATCGGAATTAACCGGTCATCGGAAACCTCAACAACGACAGCTGGCGCCATCGATATCAGATCATCCAAATCACGCTCAATCTGCAGTATCTTTACGGCTGTCTTCCGCTCTTTTTGATCTTTTATCTTAATGTCTTTCTCCAATACCTTTGGTTGAACTCTAAATGTTTCATCAAAGACAAGGGCAATCTCTTCTGAAGTTAGATATCGATCATAATCTTTATCAAAGCCCAAACGTTCTAAAAGGCCATCGATGAAGAAATGATAATTGCCTGTGTTAAAATGCGGCACGTCGGCCGTATCAAACCCTTCCGGCAATGCCTCTTTTCTAAGCATTGCAAACCGGCCGTTAAGATTGACAGGATACGTTCCCACGCGAGTATTATCGTTTCTTACAACCTCAACCAAAGTAAGAGGCACGGGCCGGCTTTCCTCCTTGGCTTCGGCTATCTTTTGGGCAAATAAACCGCGCAAAGCGTCGTATTCATCATCAACGACAGCTCCCAGATTGTTCATGTTGGAATGGTAAATAAATTCATACCCTTCCCGTTTTAATCTAGCCATTAATCCGCTGACCACCAACTGGCGAAGGAAAGAATAGTGACCGGGAGGATTGAACCGGTCCATTTTATTCCCGGAGGCAAAAATGTCTCCCCAAGCTCCAAAGGATGAATCCCAAATCAATCGTTTTTGAATACCATTGTCGAAAACATAAAGGCCGCTTTCCTCCAGCCCGAAATTCTCCATACGTTTGGCAGAGTCCTTATAGACATCATGCGTTGCCCGGCTCGTCATAATAACAACCGGCTTCCGGACGTTATTATTAAGATTAAAGTAACGGACATTGGCTAATTTCCATTCAATGATGGAATGAACATGATGATCCACTGCTGTTATCTTCGGCATTTTATAGCCAAGCCTCAAAAGACCTTTGGAACGAGTCGACAATCCTCCCATGGAGAAGCCGACAACATCTTTGAGCCGCCTCCCGTTGTCGGCCAACCCTTCAAATTCCTCCGAGTCCTTGGCCGGCAGAACTTCCACGCCCTCGTATAAACTGATTGTTCCTTTGACCTTTCTGTAATCTTTTAATGACTCAACCGTTAACCGGCCGGTTCGGATTTCATTCTGAATTTCTTCAAGAATAAGCCGCTCGCCAGCATCCATGAAGATATGATTCTTTTGTTCTCTGATTTTCTTTAATTCTTCTTTTGCGGATTGGATAAAAATATGTTTTACCTCCTGATATTGAGCCGGCTCAATACTCAATTGCCTAATGGCACGCATAATATTCATCGCCGAACGTCCCGAATTCTTCATCTCCTCAAACCCTTCAGGAGTCAATATAAAGACAGTGCCGCCGATTTCCTTACCACCCCATCGTGACCATGAGTCTGACTTTGAATTTAATCCGTCGGGACGGTCTGCCGTTAACGTCCGAGGAAAAACCATAACGGCAACTTCGCCGTTATGGACCCTGAAAGAAATATTGTAGGGGACATTATTGGCTTCCAGTGCGAAAACAAATTTTTCGATAACGAAACTAATATCCTTGACATCTTTGGAAACGGCATAAATAACCCTTGACGGCCAACCCTGCAACTCGTAAACCTTGGTTACCTCACTCTCAAAGATCATTTCCCCAACGTCAACCGTCCTTCGATGCAGATTCTGCCAGATTTGTGTTTCACCTTTATGAAACTGAATATGGAAGTGGTAAACACTGGCGGCTGCGTACACACCGTTAAACAGGCCTTCGTATTCCGGCCCGAGCTCTTTGGCAAGCCCTAGAGAGGCTTCCAAATCGGCGGCCCTGACAATCTGGCCTATTTTTTCTTCGCTGATTAACAAAAACTGATTATCCGCCCACGGGTTGGGATTCATGACAAGAAAATATTTTTTATTCTTATAAACAATATTCTTAAAAAGCAGTCCTTCCAGACCGCCCTCACAGAAAGCGCATTCCTGACGACCCGGTGCCGGCATATGAGGAAGAACTGTTTGCTTTTCCTGAGGCCCTTGAGACACTGTGGGTTTCAATCCCCCTGTCTTTTTGACATATTCATACCGTTTTGAATTGAGAATGATACTAAGCCTTATCCCCTCCGGTGTCTCAAACGTTGCTTCCTGCGGTTCATACATATAATTCATGACTTTAAAATAAGACGAACGGCCGGCTCTGATTTCATCAAAGATCAATTCAAGCTCTGTCCTTAAAGAAATATCCGCATGATTTTCTTCCCCAATCCTATAGACAGTTTCCGCAAATGCTTGCTGAAGAAGCATTTCTCTGATGCCGTTTTTAAATAACCGCGGCGTATCCGAATTGACCATGAATGTATTAAGCGGTCTGGGGGCGCTATATTCTTTATAGGTCGGAGTGATATTGACTCTATCCTTGCGCGGATACAATTGATAAAAGACATCAGCAATAGCCTTCGCTTCTTGATATTTGGTCATCGGCTCATAACCGTTAATTTGGAAAATACCCTCGGCATCATGTTTCAGCAGCTTCATCGTTATTGTGACAACATCTTCCAGGAGAACAGGACGTTTTATCTGTTTATCATCTTCTGCCAGATCCTGACCATTCATTAATTTACTCACGACACCTTTTGCAAAATGCCCTTTGTCTTCCGGTCCGTTATAGCCATACAAAACGCCTATCCTTAAAATGATAGCGTCATCAAATTCTCTTAAGGTCAACTCTTCGGCTTCAAGTTTGGTTATCCCGTATTCATTGACAGGATTACCCGGGCTTGTAGTTACATACGGCGCTGTTTCATGTTTACCGTCAAAAATATACTCTGTTGAGATATAAACAAACTTTCCGTTAAAATATCTGCGGATAAGGCTAACAACATCCGTATTAAGAGCACGACCCCTGACAGGATCTGCCCTAACTTTATCCGCATCGGCCTCTCCCGCCGCGTAAATAACAATATCAACTGCGCGCGCGGCAAAATACTCTCGAATAGCCCCTTCATCACTGACATCCAATCGGTCGAATTGAGACTTACTGAATCCTGTGCCTAAAACATTTTTCTTATTAGAAGCCGCTTGTCTGAACATCTTAAATGCTTTTTCACCTAAAAATCCCGTAGCACCGATAACAGCAACCCGTTTTTCTTTTATTTTATCTGTATCAACGTCGGTGATGATAAAATGAAGATTTTTAACCGTGTCACGATTGCCTTCAAGGATACGGTATCCTTCAAAGCCGGTTGTACCCACAAGGATGATCTGAGGATGATCAATTAATCTTCTCAACAGGGACACGTTAGTATGGAACTTGTCAAAATTGTGAATGACAAAAACAATTTTACCCTGCGTAGGCAAGCGTTCTGCCATAGCGTCATAAATCGTATTAACAACCTCGGCATTGATTGCATGAATTGGACCAAGATCAACCCGATAAGCTTTTATATTATTGCCACTGAGAATTAACCTTTGAGCGATCTCAACTGAATCTTTTTCCCCTTCTTTTCCTGCGCCTTGGATAAACACAACATTATTTTTGATAGATAATGTCTCAAGCGCCCGCTCAATGACTTGAGAAGCTTTCGTCCCGGCCCAAGAGATATTGTCTTCAATCGGCGCAATATCAACGGATCGTCTGATAATCTTAGCGATATTCTCTCCAGTAAATAGCGGCCGGAATGGCGCCATACGTGCCAGTTCGACAACCGCTTTAAGGATCCCGGCTGTGCCTGCCATTTCCCCTCCGACATAACTGCGGCGAAGCTCCCACGGGGCATCAGACAACAGCTTGCTGGATACTAAGAACGACCGATCAAAGCCGACCTTTTCAAAAGCCGGGTAATCATTGCTTAATCGTTCCCCATAATCACCCACATAGACGGCATCAAGCCCTTCAACGACTTTATCTCCCATAACCTTAACCACGTCACGCCGGTATTCTTCAAGTTCGATCAGTTCACCTTGATTATTAAAGATAGAAAGACTCGTGCCCCCGTTCGCGACAAGGACCACCCTGTTCCGCAATTCCACAGGAATACCGCTGTTTTCCAACAATCTCAACCGGGTACGTTCACGCTCGTTGCCGGTAATCACCATCAACACCCCGCCGGCTTTAAGATATTCAATAACAGCTCCATGCGCTTCACTTTCGCTTAAAGAAGGTAGTCTATTCAACTCAGGCTTACCGTAAATTGTGCCGTCAGCATCGGCCGCAACCACCGTCTTTGTCAGCCGCGCGTCAATCAGTTCCCCCGGCGTATAGCGCATTGCGTCTAAAAGACGGCCCCAATAATGTGCGATATAATCCAAAGCGATAGATTTATGCACTTGTCCGGCCCTTATCTCGATGGTCATGCGCCCTGTTATCCCGGCAAAAATATTATTATTTCCTAATGCCTTAAGAATCCTTGCGGCGGCTATATTTCTGAATTTATCAGATATGCCGCGCACCAGAATCTGGGACACTTCCCCGCCGGGGAGTTTTCCGTGAAGCTCAATGCGGACCGGGCGGCTGGAAACGATATCTTCTCCGTAGCCAACAAGGGCTTCATCCGTATATCGCTCGGGATATTGTCTAAATTCTTCCGCGGCCTCTTTTATTTCATCATTAAACAACGCCATAATCTCCGTCCTGTCTTTACCCTGGCCATAGCCGGCATCTGTTTCATGGTTTTTGATAAAGGCAAGGAAGCGGCGGAGTTCCGCCCCGCCGATGCGGATAATCTTTTGCGCTTCTCCAGGAGCAATGAATATGCTCCGCACAGCCTGCTTATCTTGTTTGCCTTTCAAAAATGCCCTTATGCCTAAAGCTAATCTCTCTTCCAAAGCCGATAAAAGATACCGGGCTTCAACAAAACGGATAGCAATATGCCGCGGATAATTGTTAAATTCACGAACAAAAACTAAAGCGAGGGTGAGACGCGGACTAATAGATTGTAATTTCTTCTTCAGGAAGGCCTTTTCAATGAAAACAACATTTTCTGCAGCATCATAGACGACACCGAAGGTGATCTTTTCAATGTCAATCACTAAAGCTTTCGGCGGCGCTCGTGTTGAATCAACTTTTCCTTTGGCCACCATAAACCTAAGCGCATCTCTGAAGGCCAAGCGCGCCACAGGGTTTCTCAAAACATCCACGCTTATTTCTTGCGCTTCATAAGCCTTAAGCTGCTTATCAATATCTAAACCGCTGCGAACTGTAATCGGCGAACTTGATACCGCATTTGATGATCCAAATTGATTAATCAGTTCTTGGACTTTAGACTCCCGATTATCACCGTCTAATTGATTTCTGATCGGGCTAGAGACAGATGAATCCTTCTTGTTCAAAGGATCAATGACGTCTCTATATGATTTTAAAGAATCTACAATATCTGATATCAATCTTTGTTCGATTATAATAGAAGGTTGTATGTCATAGGATAAAACAAAACTATGAGCATATGTATACCTTGCAAAAGCATCTATCGTTCCACCATTTAATAAAACTTTCTCTCTTAATTGCCGATATGCCCCATAAAGAACTTTGGGGAAACGCCTATAAAGATCGCCTCCATGTTCGTCTCCTTTTAGATCATCCAAGAATACAACGCCGGGGCCACCGATATTATCCCAATAAGAGTACTCAAGATTGCCAGCGGGGGGCAATATTAACTGGACATGATCTTTATCCAAAGCTATAACTGCAATATCCGGCAAACCGTAAGCCGCGAGATTGTTGAATAATTTTAGAGTAATCTCATATTGTATAATCTGTTCTGTTTTACCAATGAATTTACCAAACGAAAGAAGGAGAAGATGAATCTTATGGCGATCCAGCGTGGCATCAACCTGTCCAGAACGATTACCTCGAGAAAATTCCCTATCAGCTATTTCTCGATATTCATCCAATAATCTGCCATATATTTCCTCGACGCCCTTAAATATTTTCTTAAGATATTCTCCCGTTTCTCCTGCCGGAAAGGTAGAGGAAGGGAGGGAAGGCTTCTTTTTCCCGTAGAATCTGTAACCATATGATTCATTTTCTCTAACTAAAAAGGTGGGGAAGCCGGCCAAGGCTGTTGCTACGCGATGCAAATCTGCGTTAAGAAACGATAAATTCCAAAAATTTTCTATCATGGCAAGTAATTCCTGAATGAGTAATTTATTGCCTTTCTCATCCACTTCTATCTTTTGAAGAACAGCGTTTACCCTTAGGGCCAAAGAAGATTCACTAAAATGTTTTTTGTATCTTTCCATATCAAAATATAATGTCAGCTCATCGAATTTCACGCCTTTATAGCCCGTTGGCGAGACATCCACTGCCTCTGAGAACAGCTTCTTTATTATCCCCCGTATGCCATCAACCAAGACGAAATCTCCATCCTTAATCAAATCCATATTTTCACCCAACCCAACAACGCTTGGCACGCCTGTTTCCCTTAGTATCGAAGCCAGGTGGGACGTTTTACCTCCATAAGAAGTAATAATGCCCGCCACAGAATAGCTTCTGGATATCTCAAGGAATAGGTGTGCTTCGCTCGGACCAGCCGATTTGAATGACAGCACATACGGAATGTCATTCCTAAGCGACAGGCCCTCTTCAGTTACGAAATGAACAACACCTTCTGCTTGTCCTGGTGAAGCGGGTATTCCTCGTATCGCATTCATATATTCTAAAAGTTTTTTCATCCATTCCAGCTCCGGCTGTAATTGTAAAACATTATTGAACAGAAAACGCACATGGTCTTCTATGAGATTGTTTTCCAGAAGATAACGAATAGTCAAGTCCCTCGCTTCTTTTTCATTTTTCCCTTCTAAATGAAAGAGCTCATGCCCTTCAAATATAATTCTTAACTGATCAAAAGGAGCGCTCAAAATATTAGCATTAACCTTCAAAGTTTTGTTATTACACCCTTCTACATCCGCCGGTACAATTAAACTGGGATCTATTGTTATCTTGTCCTTATCTAAGATTATGCCTCTATGTAGCAGGGCACCTTCCCCGCCAAGAGCGCTGATGATAATCCTGAATTCTCTATCTGTGGATTTTCTGTAATACCCGCCCACCGACGGCATCATAGCCGGGTATGCAAAAGTAATCTTCTTTGAAACGTCTGTTATATTCGTAGAGCACAAGCCAAAAGGCCTGCGGACAACTGTATCTTCAAACATCTCCACCTCAAAGCCCGGATCTTCATAAGCATTGCTCTGACTCTTAACTTCTTCTTTATGATTGTCCACAGGACTGGAGGCGCCCTCTGCAATGATGTGGCCGTCTGCCAAACGATACCGCACCGGCACACGGTCGTAGTTCTGCATGTCTTTGAAATGCCGCATTTCTATTTCTTCCATCGAAAGATTCCCCATGACGCTGTCTTGATATTGACCAATAATATCGACGAATCTCGGATATTCCTCTCTCGATATCGGTTGAACAACATAACCCAAAGTGATGTGCCCAATAAACGGAGGAAGTTCAACGCCGGTATGTCTTTTCAGGGTATCGCGAACCATATAAAGCCGTGCCAACTGATCCTTATCTGCCGGATAGACAGTGGCAACCAGAGACGGAACCCAATAAAGCTGGATACCCTGAACAAACATTTGAATTAAGTCCACGCTTCCTAACCCCGCCAATGCCCTCACGACTTGTTCGGCAACAGCCGCTTCTTTTTCACGGCTTACATCGATAGTGCCCGTTACCAGAAGATCAAAGGTGGTCATATGAAATGACCCCGGGGTTAAAAAGGCGATCTTATTTCCCAGTCCTGCTACGCTTAAATCTTGTCTAACCCTGCTTTGTACATACATCAACTGGCGATAAACATTACATTCTTGTTTAAGCCATACTGCCGTCATTAACCCATAGAACGGCTGAACCTCGCCTTCGCGGTTATATTTGGGACGAACTTTAACCAACTGGGCTTCCGTGATTTCTGTCATCTCACCCAGCCTTTGTCCCATCGTTCCCAGCCGCTGATGATATTGCCGATATTCATCATCATTGCTGTTGAACTGTTCATTGACCGGAGAACTGGCCAAGATTTCCCCTCGCTTCGGGCGTACCACAGGCGTCTGAGCGCCGGCTGAATTCCACCGACGTCGGTGGAATTGACCGGCAGACTTCCTTCGG
>CAYIQK010000021.1:0-9950 GCA_964365515.1 uncultured Planctomycetales bacterium
CCTGTCATCCATAATAATCCTGCCTCTCCATGAGTTCAGTTGTAACATTAAAGATTCGTCGTGTCAACCCGTTGTCCAGAAGAAATTTGGGCTTTAGCCCGTGGGGATCCATGACGAAAGGATGTGTTTTTGGATGGAATTGCGGATCTTTTCAGGATTGGCGCCGCCTATGAAGGCGGCCGCGCCGGCCTGCAACAGGCTTTCGTATCCCATTTCCATGTCCTGCGGAGTGTATACGATCACGGGAGTATTCTTGATCTGTGAAATCCCTTTCATGATATTGATGAGCTTGTCGGCCCCCAGCCCGTCAACGAGAGACTTGAGCGCGATCGCGTCCGGCTTAAGATTCATGGCCTGTTCCACGCATTCCGAGATCGTATGGACCGTATAAACCTCATAGCCGCTGTCGGTGAGCGGCTTCTCAAGTTTCGAACAGAAGAAGCGGTCGTCATCGATGACCAGGACTTTCTTCTTCATACCGGCGCTCAACTCTACGCTTTTTGTCTGAGGTGCCGCTGTGTCTGTTTTGTGCAAGACTTTTTTAACTCTCATCAGCAGATCTTCCGCGTCGAAAGGTTTGATGATGAAATCGTCGACATCCATCATCTCGAAGTAATCGTGCATTTGGCCGCGGGCGGTCAAGACGATGAACGGAATATGGGCGCCGAAACCACTTCGGCGCAGTTTCTGCATGAGCTGGTTGCCGTCGATCTTAGGCATCAGGATATCGGAGATAACCAGATCCGGCTTGAATTCCCGCGCCAGTTCCAGCGCCTTCTCTCCGTCTTCTGCCAGACAGACCTCATAACCGGCGGTCTTGAGTTCCAGGCCCAGCATCACCCTCATATTGTCCTCATCCTCGGCAATCAGAATTTTTTTCTTATCCATT
Source organism: uncultured Planctomycetales bacterium (assembly GCA_964365515.1). GTDB lineage: Bacteria > Omnitrophota > Gorgyraeia > Zapsychrales > Zapsychraceae > CAYIQK01. The sequence goes on from CAYIQK010000021.1 coordinate 890, forward strand.
CGTAATGTTCCCCTCTTTCAAATCCACGGACTTTGGTATGGTGAAAGAAAAGACACTCCCTTTTCCCACTTCGCTTTCAACAGTCAATTCTCCGCCATGCAATTCGACCAAAGACTTAACGATGTTCAATCCCAGCCCCGTTCCCTGCATACCGGGCCCGTACGTCCGCCTCCCTTGATAAAACTTTTCAAAAATCTTTGGAAATTCTTCTTTCGAAATGCCCGGCCCCGTGTCGGAAACGGCGAATTTCACCCGCGCGTTTGATTCCTCCACATGGACGGCAATCTTCCCGCCGTCGGGCGTGAACTTGAAGGCATTGCTGATCAGATTCGACAGGATCTGCGTGAATCTCATTTTGTCGATGGAAAGAAGAACCGGATTCCCGGGGACCGACAAAGACAGCTCAATACTTTTGGATTTCACCCTCAGTTCCCAGCCGCGGCAATTCTCCCTCACGGCCTCCACGGCATCCATCGGTTCTCTGCGCAGTGTCATCGTCTCCGATTCGATCTTCGACATATCCAGGATATCGTCAATGAGAAAGGCCAGACGGTCAATGTTGGACTCTGCCATTTGGAGGATTTCCCTCTGCTGGGGCGTGATCTCCCCCGCCTTTCCTCTCAAGACCAGCGACAGCCCCTCCTTGGAGATGGAAAGAGGTGTGCGCAGTTCATGCGAGACGGTGGAGACAAATTCGTCCCTCATCGCCATGGCCTTTTTGACGGCCTCCTCGGCCCTCTTTTTGTATAAAGCTTCGCTGTTCATAAAAGAAAGAGGGGGAAACAAACTTTGGGCAGGATCAGCGGATCAGTTAGAATGTATAATCCGAACTCAGCGTTATCGCGTGAATATCGTCTTCCCGCTCGCGTTCCTGGTAAGCGTATTCAAACTTGATCGCGTTCCACGTGAAGGGATCCCATCGGATTCCAACGGCGTGTTTGGTATTGTCAATGTCCTGGCCGGAATAGTAAGGATCGCCCTCGCCGAAATTGAGATAATCCATACGGTAATAGGGTTTCCATTTGTTCCATTGATAAGCCCCCTGGAGGTAGAAGCCGTGCGTGTGATACGTGGATCCGCTCACCTCATCATCATGAAGCATGTATACGCCCTCAGCCAAGAGCTCCACCTTTTCGTGGATATAAACCGCGTGTCCCCCAAAAATCAATTCATCAATCTCGCCGTTACGGGCGGCGACGGTCGTATCCCGAGGAATTTTATCCGCGTAAAACGACCCGCCCAGCTCTAATCCCTCAATGGCCAACGGCTGAACCGCCGCCGACGCGATGAAGGCCTTGGCATCGTTACGATCCTGGACATGCTGAATCTTGGTCAATGTCTCTCCTCGTCCATTAACAATGCCCATATGATATTTCATGGAAAAATTTTCAAAACCTTTGCTCCCGTTGATCTGCAGTCCAATGTTATGCATCGGTAAAATCCCGCCGTCATCTTCCCATTCGAAAATGAGCGGCCGACCAACGGTTGTGTGCAGCCATGTCCCGTGATGATACGCTCCCAGCCAATAACCGAAAGGGAGGTGCATCCGGCCCATTTCAACATTCCACAAATCATCCAAAGAATACTTCAGGACATACCGTTCAACGTCAACAACAGTTTCATTGTTGTCGGCGAACTCAAAAACAATTTCGCCCAAGGCGCTGAGTTTCTCCGACAGTTGCGAACTGACGAAAAGATCAAACTGTCCCAAGGCGAACGTATTGGCATTGGATTCAGGGGCGTTGACCTCGTCCTGAACCGTATACTTGACCCCGGCGAATCCGTTAAACTTCAGGGACGGGACGGAAACCGCAAGATCATTCTCTGGCAGGGATTCAGGGATGGCGAGTTCCGTAAGCCCCCGCGAGAGGCTTTCGTCTTTGGCTTCAATGGCCTCGATCTTGCCGGCCAGATCCTGGATCATCTTCGCTTGTTCCTGGTTCACGGAACTCTGTTTTTCCAACTGTTCGCGAAGGGTTTGGTTTTCCTGCTGGATCGCGTGAACCTGATCCTTCAGATCCTTGAATTCATCACCAAAAGCAGAAATGGGAAGGCTGGACAAAAGGAAGAAGAGAGAGAAGGTCAATAATGGATTCTTGGCCATGTCTACGCGGCTTTTAAAAATTTATCAATCTCGCTTAAGAGATTCTCGGCGTCGAAGGGCTTGGTGATATATTTCTCGGCCCCCACGACACTGCCCACAATCCGGTCGGAGTCCCGATCGCGGGCCGTCAGCATGATGATGGGGGTTTTTGTGTCATTTTTTTCTCTACGAATCTTCCGGCAGACCTCATAACCGTTCAACTTAGGAAGCGTCACGTCCAGGATGATGAGATCCGGCCACTCCGTCAAATATTTATCGAATCCCACCTGCCCGTCATAGGCGCTCACGACATCATATTCCTTGCTTTTCAATTCATAGGTCAAGAGATCCACCATGTCCTTCTCATCGTCAATGATGAGAATCTTCTTACGATTTTTAAGAAAATGAAACAGTTTCTGGCAATAAAATTGCGCGAATTTGTCCAGATCGCTTTTGGCGATATCCGCGATTTTAACGCCGGCACGGCCGGGCTCTGAACCCGTTGACTTATCGCACCAGACAACCCTGGCCTTCATCTTAATCTTTTCTTGATTTCCGACTTCGATTTCAAATTCCACTTGATCGCCCAAGGCGATCTTATCGTGAGTCAGGAAACAGACGCCGCCGGGGACAATGTCAATCACCGACGTCGAAAAAGAAACTGCGGGAGGGCCGGGAATCGTGCATTGGGCGGGAAATTCAATCTTGACTCTCTGATATTGCCTTCGTTCATCATTCATATGTTGGCCCCCGTGTCTTGCAAGAAAACATCCGGACAAGCTTTTTTATTATACAAAAGAATCATACCCTGTCCATGAAAGATTATATCTTTTTCGTAACTACTCAATTCGGTGAGAAAAATTATTGTCTTCACCCCCACCGAACCTCTTTCATTAGCGCAGATCTCTTTTCAATGTTTCCAGACGCTTGAGTACATACAGACGTATTGTTTTCTCAGGGATACGTCCGACCCACTGTTCTGCTTTTTTGAAGCTAAACCCTGATGGAAAGTGTAATTCCGGGAAATGGCCGAATTGTTTCTTCTTGCGGCTCGACAAATACAGACTGTCAATCAACGCCTTTTCCGGTTCAGCAATCAGAAAGCTTCCATCCCCTTTGTACCAATCAAAGCCGTCGAAGAATGCCGGGGCGATTTGATGAATGGAAAAAACGCCTGCTTTAGTACAAATGGTACTCGAATGAGAAGTGGAAGCTAGGGTAATGACCTGAGGAATCTGTTCCAAAATCCCGTGCAGATGAAGCGCGCTAATAAAGGAGACATAGACACGTTGGCGCGGGAATAAGTGCGCGATGACTTCAAATGGTGAAAGTGCCCGGGGCCCGGCTTCTGCCCATACGCCACGGTAAATCTTGGCAAGCAGTCCCTGCCGCGCCAGGCGATTTAAGCTTTGAACGATTGTGGATGCTGATTTACCGGAGATCGTTGCCAGTTCATGGGACGTAAAGATAGGCCGTCCCAGCTTCTTAATAAAAACCATGATGTTACGCGGATTTTGTGTTTTCATTTTTAAACTCTTCTAAGAAATGAGCCGTTTTGAGTTTGATTTCATCCCATGCCGAAGGCGAAGAATATGCCTTCTGATCTTCAACTCCAAGATAGGCGACAACAGTGTCCCGGAATTGAAAGAAGTCCACCAAAAAAATATTGTCATACGCTGTTTTGAGAATCGTCTTGCCGGCTTGAATAGATTTCTGTTGTGATCCATCGTATTGAGAACTGAGGACAAATAAATCAAATATATCCCGAGCCTGTAAAATTGACCTTTGAGCCAGGGCTTGAATTTTTTGCTGGACGGCTGAAGCCGTATCATAATGTGAAACAAGTAAAGGCGCCATTTTATAAGAACGCAGAATCTGAGTAGATACCTGCTCAACAACCACTGTTCCCTTCAGCCCTCTTCTTGAGAATTCTATTTTCGTGAAAAGGTCTTCCCCTGCTGATGTCAAAAGATGGATTTTAAACCGCTGAGTCGTTTCGGTCTGTTTGGCCTTCATAATATCCGGTGGTACAACTTTCTCAATTCCAAAAGATTTAAGACTATCAGAGAACCCACGCATCGAGAGGATTTCCATAACGGTTTTCTTGACCCTCTCGACTCTGATTCCCTGGATATCCAAATCCATGTCTTCTGAATAACGGATACTTTTAAAGAAAAGCCTTAAGTTGACTCCCCCTTTAAGACAATAGTGCTCCGCATCCAGCTTTCTGCTAAACCAACGCAGAAACTCCAAATGAAAAACCTCCCGCGTCTGAAGGGGTGTATAAATTTTGTTATTCATGTTATGTAGTATAACTTATTTAAAAATAAATTTCAACTCATAATATATATTCAGTAAAACGACCTAAACTGAACATTCAAAAAAATAGCCGGCTGCATTTCTGCAACTGGCTATTCAATTATTCCCAAGGATCCTCATTGAGGAGAATTTCACCCCATTAAAACTCCCCAAATGACAAACTCAGTCTGTTTCTAGGCCTTTGCCATGACTGACTTTTCGCCTGATTTCTGTAAACCTTTACCTACGTTATGGATATACTCAATCAAATCAACAACCTTATTGGAATATCCCCACTCATTGTCGTACCAGGCCACCACCTTGATGAAGGTATCGTTGAGGGCAATCCCCGCGTCGGCATCGAAGATCGATGTTCTCGCATCACCAACGAAATCGCTTGAAACCACGGCATCTTCCGTATACCCGAGAATGCCTTTGAGCTCCCCCTCGGAGGCCGCTTTCATCTCCTTTTTTATCTCATCCCATTTGGCCGGTTTAGCCAATTTGCATGTCAGGTCAACCACCGAGACATCCGCCGTGGGGACTCGGAAGGCCATACCGGTCAACTTGCCGTTTAAGGATGGAATGACTTTCCCGACGGCCTTGGCGGCGCCTGTGGAAGAAGGAATGATATTTTGCCATGCCCCGCGGCCGCCGCGCCAATCCTTTTTGGAAGGGCCGTCAACCGTTTTCTGGGTGGCTGTGACCGCGTGACAGGTCGTCATCAGGCCTTCCACAATCCCCCATTTCTCATGAAGAACCTTCACCACCGGAGCCAGACAGTTGGTCGTACAGGATGCATTCGAGATGATATCCATGTCCGGGGTATAAGCCTCTTGATTGACCCCCATCACAAACATCGGCGCGTCCGCGGAAGGCGCGGAGATGATGACTTTTTTGGCACCCGCCTTCAGATGGCCTTGAGCTGACTCAATCGTCGTGAATAATCCAGTGGACTCAACGATATAATCCGCGCCGATCTCCCCCCACTTGAGATGGGCCGGGTCTTTCTCGGCGGTCACGCGGATTTTCCGGCCGTTGACGATGAGATGATTCCCCTTGATCTCAATTGTTCCTTTGAACTGCCCTTGAGTGGAATCGTATTTGAGCATGTAGGCCAAGTAGTCCGCATCAAAGAGGTCATTGATGCCGGCCACCTCGACATTCTCGTTATTGAACGCGGCCCGAAAAACAAGCCGGCCGATGCGTCCGAATCCGTTGATCCCTATCCTTGCCATATGATGACCTCCTTCATGGATACATTGAAATTACGAAAAATCAGGGTGAATTGAAAATATAAAATATACCCTGACACCTGAATTGTCAAGGGGAAATTGCGGAAGGAAAACGGGATTTTTAGTCTAAAACTGGACGCAGACGCCGTAAATACTGCGCCGCCATCCGCGGATCAGTGGGAACGATATGAAAACCCGCTCCCCATTCCAGACCGCCGGTGTGAGTCAACTTGGGGACGATCTCAATATGCCAGTGGAAACTTTCCCCAAATCCATCATTGACCGGAGAGCTGTGCACATAATAATTGTAGGATGGATCCGACAGACAAATCTTGACGCGGCGAAGCGTCTCTTTGAGGATGTTCCCCAGGCTCTGCCGTTCCCGGTCATCCATCCGGGCAAATTCACAGCAGTGCCTTTTGGGAAAGATCCAGCACTCAAAAGGATAGCGGGAGACAAAAGGGCAAAAGGCGAGAAAATCGTCGTTTTGCGCAATGATCCTTTCCTGATCCCGGAATTCCTGCTCGACCATGTCACAGTAAACACACCGGTTGTTGCGCGTGTCATACTGACGAGTGCCGTTCATCTTCTCCAAAACGTACTTAGGGATCAAGGGAAGGGCGATGATTTGGCTGTGGGGATGCTCAATCGTTGTGCCGGCGGATTCTCCGTAATTTTTAAAAATGATGATGTATTTGAAGCGGCGATCCCGGGAGAGATCAACCAAACGCCTCTGATAGATGTGGATGAGATGGATCATCTGGGTCTCGGAAAAATCCGCCAGATGCGTGTGATGATCCGGGGTCTCAATGACCACCTCATGAGCGCCGATCCCATTGGAAAGGCTGAAGATGCCGTCGCGGCGTTCATCCAGATCCCCTTCGATGCGTAACGCCGGAAACTTATTGGGGACAACGCGCACGCTCCATCCCGTCCCATTGGGGCGGGAACCGCTCGAACGAATGGCATCCACTTCCGGCGGCGTAAAATATTCTTTGCCGGGGCAGAATTGGCATGTTGGAGCCTGCCGCAGGTAATGATCCTCCTGCTCGTATTGATCCGGTCCCCAGGAATCCGTCGTTTGCACGATGACCCATTGACCGATCACGGGATCTTTGCGCCATTCCATCATGGGATCTCCGCCTCCCTCAAATATTCCGCCGTATCCTCAGGGGGGATGGCGCATATATAAAAACCTGTCCCCTTCTCAAAACCCGCCATCCGGGTCAACTGGGGCGTGAGTTCGATATGCCAATGGTAATCCGCCTCAAGCGTCTCCCATTTCACTTCGGAAGAAACTTCTCCCTTTTCAGGGGCCGTCTGGATGATGAAATTGTACGCCGGATCATCCAACCCCATTTTGATCTTCTGCAAAATGACCTTCAGCATCCTCGCCAAATCCGCCGCCGTCCCTTCAAGACCGTCGGCAAAATCACAGTGATGTCTCTTGGGAAGAATCCACAGTTCAAATAAAAACCGGGCGGCGAAGGGTGTGACGGCGATGAAATGCTCGGTTTCAAAGATGACACGTTTTTGTTCTTTGATCTCCTGACGGATGAGATCGCAGTAAATGCACCGCTTGTGGGCGTCGTAATATTCCTTGGCCCCGGCAAGTTTTTCCTTCACATGAAGCGGCTTCACGGCGGTGGCCATCACATGAGAATGGGCGTGGGCCACCAAAGGTCCGCTGTCGCTTGTGCCGTAATTCTTATAGGCAAAGATATACTTCAAAGACGCGTTCTCTTTCAGCGCCCGGAACCGTTGGACATAGGTCTCAAGCACAAGGCGGATCTGCCCGGTATTCAAATCAGCCATATTAGCCACATGATCCGGAGTCTCGATCACCGTTTCCTGCACGCCCATCCCCGCAACAATTTCATACAAACCATGATTCCGTTGATAAGGTTTCCCCGCCTCCGGCGAAGGGAAGGATTCGCAGGTCACCACAGAAACAGTCCCCATCGTACAAACAGGTGTTTTCTGAATATGGCACAACGGACAAGACCGCGGATCATCGTGCCCATCAGTGTACGTGGAGGTATCGATGAAATTGCCGGGCCTTCGGGCCCTTTCTGTGGCGATGATGACCCACCGTCCGATGACAGGATCTTTTCTCAATTCAGACATAATTTTTCGTTAAAATCGAAATCCGACTTCCAGCCGATGTCCCGCGATGAAACTGGCGGCCTCCATCGGTTTGGAGGCCTGCAAATGAACTTTCTTGACCCAAAGGGCGCCTTCTCCGGTGGCGACGCTGAATCCGCCTGTGCCTATCTCCAGGACTTCGCCCGCATGGAAGGAAGAAAATTCTCCTTGGATGACATCCGTCTCCAGGATCTTCAGCAGACGCCCCTGATAAGAGGTATGGGCCGCCGGCCACGGCAGAAGACCCCGCACCAAATTGTGGATACTGACGGCCTCCTTCTCCCAGCGGATGCGTCCCAATTCCTTAGTCAATTTCGGTGCAAACGTTGCCAGCCGGTCATCCTGCGGAGTCAAAGTATACGTGTTTTTTGCGATGGAATCAATGGTTTTCAAAAGAAGCGCAGGCCCGATCTCAGCCATCTTGATCCTCAAGGTGACCGCCGTATCCGTTGGGGAGACCACAATCCGTTCCTGGACAAGAATCTCTCCGGCATCCATTGTCCGGCTTATCCTCATCAACGAAACCCCGGTTTCCTCCTCGCCGTTTATGACAGCCCAGTTGATGGGTGCCGCTCCCCGGTATTTGGGCAGTAACGATCCGTGGACATTGACGGCGAAATGCCGCGGGATGGCCAGGACCTCGGCAGGGAGGAATTTCCCGTAGGCGATCACGACAAACAGATCGCAGTTGAATTCCTTCAATGGTTTCAAAAAAAAACTCTCCTTGAGATCTTCGGGTTGAAGGATCGGGATGAGGGCCTCAAACGCGCGTTCCTTGACGGGAGAGGGCGAGATCTGCCATCCTCTGCCTCTCGCCTTGTCAGGAGTGGTCACGCAAGCCGCCACCTTGTGCGAGGATCTCAACAAACCCTCAAGATGAACAGCGGCAAAATCATCACTGCCGAAGAAAATGATATTCATAATGAAGCTCTACGGGCTGAAGCCAGTGTTACCCCGACTCGCAAGATATGGCGAAATTCTCTACGATAATTTCGCCATACTCGTCGGGGTTGACCCGCCTTTTAACTGTCAGCTTACGCTGACAGTGAAAAGGCGGGTCAAGGATCCACATGAACCGTTATGACCGTATTCCTTTTTCTCTTAAAATCTTTCAGTGCCGTCCTGGCAAAACGGAGCACGATCCCGGCCGATTTGCCTTTGAGCATCACCATAAAACGGTATTTGTCCCTCAGCTTCGGCATCGGGTCCGGATGCGGATCGGAGATCTCAACGCCTTTAGGACAACGTTCGTTCAAATGCGTGAAGAGATCCCTTGTTTGTTCCCACACGAGATCCTCTT
>CAYIQK010000021.1:10050-14799 GCA_964365515.1 uncultured Planctomycetales bacterium
CGTTCGTTCAAATGCGTGAAGAGATCCCTTGTTTGTTCCCACACGAGATCCTCTTGAGGGCCGCGCAGACCGATCGCCACCAGATGCCGGTACGGCGGGAATCCCATCTCCTGACGCAATTTCAATTCACTGCGGTAAAAAGAATCAAAGTCTTCTTTCGTAAGCGCCTGAAGGCAGTAGTTGTCGGTCATGCTTGTTTGAATCAGAAATTTCTCTCTCGCGAACTGCCTCAAATGAACCAAAAGCGAAAAGGCCGTCTGAGCTGAACGGAAGTCCGGATGATGAAGTTCTTCATCGAAATGAAGGACAGCCGCCAAATCCGCATGAAAAATCCCTTTGCGTCTTAAGACCGCCTGGGTGGCGATCACAATGTCGGCCTGTTCCGGAAACTGGGCGCTGTCGCTGTCGTAGCGGCCCACCGAGGCCTGCGGGTAAAAACGGGCGGCCTCGCTCTCCAACTTTTCAATGCCCGTTCCCGTCGAACGCAGATAAGATCCCTGACAGGACGGGCACAGCCTCGGCAACTCAGTCGTGAAATGACAATGACGGCAGACCATCTTTTTCTTGGAGTACAGATACGTAAGATTGACATTGCAACGTCCGCACTGAAGCGTGAATCCGCACTGATGGCAGCGTGTCCGCATGCTGAAGCCCTTACGATTCATGAATAACAGCACCTTGCCGTTATTTTCCAATGTCTTTTGAATGGCGGCCTGCAAGGGAAAAGAAAGGATCGAGGAACGTTGGGGATTGTAATTGGTCATATCCACGATCTGGATCCCGGCGGGATGATCGGCCTCCAGCGTGATCCTCTGCCATTTTTCCTTCTTGGCCTCATACCAGGTCTCGGCCAACGGGGCCGAGCTGACATAAAAAAGACTGCAATGATCAATCTTGGCGCGCATCTGTGCCGCCTTGTGGACATGATAATGCGGATTTTGTTCCTGTTTATAGGCGCTGTTTTCTTCCTCGTAGATAATGATCAGCCCGAGATTCTCCATAGGGGCGAAAACGGCGGAACGCGTCCCCACCACAAGCGAGACCCGGCCTTCTCTGGCCTCAATCCACTGAGACAAATCTTTGGAGGGATTGAGTTTCTTGTCCCAAGTCGTCACGGAATCCGGAAAAGCGCCCTTCAATTGCTCAACGACCGCGGCGATCAACGAGGCCTCCGGCACAAGAAAAATGATGCTTCCTCCGGCCTGCCGTGTCTTTTGGACGGCATCCAAGATCAACGGCCATCGCTTGTCAGTCGTCTTGTCATGCACAAGGATCGTCTCTGGAGGATGAGATCCCGCGGATCCGTCAGTCTTCGGCGGTGTCAGTTCAAGATATTTTTTCCCCCTCAAGGCCGCGGGTAACCACGTCTCAATGGCCTCCCCCCACGAACAGCCGTAGTACCGGCTGAATTCTTTCGTGAGTCTCAGGATTTTTTGATCCAGGGCAGGATGACTGTCCAGACAGGATAAAACGGGATTGAGATTCTTGAAGGAACTTTTCTGTTTGAGCCCCACCACAAAACCAACCTGAGGCCGCCTGTTGAATGAAACCCAGACGCGCCCCCCCACCTTCACCTGGCCGCGCAGGGATGACTCCAACGCATAATCGAAAGGCCCTTCCACCGGAAGGCCGACCACCACCTGGGCAACGGATTCATTCATGGATAAGGGTGATGATGTCCTCAACGGCCGACGGACGCGCCAATTGCTGGGTTGCCCGGATCGCGGTCAGAAACGCGTCCCGGGAGGATCTCAATTGATTCAATTCTTCAACGATACCTTTCACACTGCAGGGATAAGCCCCGATCCCGTATCTTCCCAAGACACGGATATTGTTTCGCTCCTGCCCTGGAATGGCATGGAAGAAAACCATCGGCAGACGGCTCACCAGGGCCTCGGAAATCGATAACCCGCCGGGCTTTGTGACCAGCACATCACAGACGCCCATCAGTTCATGCATATTATCTACCAATCCCATCACCTTCACAAGTTCCCTCTTGTGCCGGCTCAATCTCGCGAAAAGACTCCGATTGTTTCCGCAGACAACGATCACCTGAAAGCCTTCCAGCGCCGCGACGATCTGTTCAATCGGCCCGATGCCAAACGACCCCGTGGCCATCAAAACCGTAAAAAGATCCTCTTTGAGACCCAGACGTTTTTTAAGCAGGCCGACATCCTGGGAGACGCGAAATTTCTCGCCCGTCGGAATCCCGCAGACGCAAATCCTCGCCTTGATGCCCAGAGTCTTGAGTTTTCCTTTAGTCCAGTCACTGGCAACCGTATAAACGTCAACGCCTTGGGCAAGCCAGATCTTATGCACATCGAAATCCGTCACCACAGTCACAATCCGGGATGGGATGCGCCCCTTTCGTTTGAGAGCGGAAGCCACCTCGGCGGGGAAAAAATGCGTTGAAAGAATGCAGTCAAATTTCTCTTTCTGTAAAAAACGGTGAAGGGCGCCTGCGTTGAGACGGTTGAAGAGTCTTCGGCCCGTCCGCAGAAACGGCTGGATCCAGCCGAGATCCGCCAGCCCAAAGAAGGATCCCCACAGCCAAGGAAACCTTGATATCAGAAGAGAATAACTTCCTCTGTAAAGCTTCTTGAAAAATGGAGATGTGCGATCAAGGGCGTCGACTAAAACGACCTCATCCTTCGCGGATTTACTGATTCCCTCGTAGAGGGCCTGTGCGGCTTTCCAATGGCCGGCTCCGGCGGAGGCATAAATGACGAGAATTTTCATAAGGGCTTAACGGTTAGAGCTGGAAATTTTTGCGCGCTTCGCGGGCAAAATTCAGGTTAAATGATTGCGGCAGATGATCTCTGTTGCTTCCGGGAGGTCTTGGGCAATGAAATCCGGTTGGACCCCCCACCCGCGCATATGTCGGCGGTCTTCCCGGCCGGAGAGGACAAAAATCGTTTTGCACCCGGCATTGTGCCCGGCGAGAATATCGGATTCCGTGTCCCCGACAAAAAAGGCCTTTTGGGCCGAACGGATGCTTTTGTTCATCGATTCGAGGGCCTTACGCACGGAACCGATCTCAGGTTTACGGCACTCACAGCCGTCATCGGAACGGTGTGTACAATAAAAAACCCTTCGGATACGCCCGCCGGATTTTCTGATTTCACTGAGCATATTGCGCGTGATGTGATTGAGCTTTTCTTTGGTATAAACTCCCTTGCTGACGCCGGCCTGGTTGGAAATAACAAAAATCGTGTAATTTTCCTCTGTGAGGGTGCGCAACGCCTCCAGGGTCCCGGGGAGGAAATGAAAATCCTTGAGTTTGGTGACGTAATTGCCGTTACCGGGAAACTCATTGATGACGCCGTCTCTGTCGAGGAAAACAACCTTCATCGGGCTTCATTCCTTCTTTTCATTTCCCAATATTTCGCGTAGCTGATGATCTGATACAGGGAAGCAAAAAAAGCGATCATGAATCCGATGAAACCGTCTTTATAGCCTTGCTTGCGGATGAATGACCGTGGGAATCTGTCGAGCGTGCGCCAAACGGCCCGGCCCAAGGACATCTGCCGGCCCGTCTGAATCCATTTTTCGGCCTCCAAAGTCGTCTGGCGGTTTAAGCTGGCGAGGAAATGTTCAAAATCGGGATATCCTTTGTGGACGATATCTTTGGTCAGATGACCAGTTTGGCCGTCGACAAAAACTCGCGGATGCACCCCAACCTCCTCGTATTTAAACCGGCTCTTCATGAACAGTCTCAATTTGCCGGCCGGATACCACCCCGAATGCCGCACCCAATAACTCCCGATATAATTGCGCAACGGAATGGAGAACGCGTAAAACTTTGTGTCTTTGAGCACCTGACGGATCTCTTCTTTCAATTCTTCACTGAGATGTTCATCGGCATCAAGGCTCAAGACCCATTCATTCCTGGCCTGGGCATAAGCCCAATTGCGATGCACCCCTTCGATTTCCATCTTGCGATGAAATATCCTGTCGGTGTATTTCTTGGCCAACTCCACGGTCCGGTCACTGCTTTCGTCATCCACGATGACGATTTCATCCGCCCATCCGTGAACGCTTCTCAGACATTCATCGATGTTCTTCTCTTCGTTTTTAGCGATGACCACAACACTCAAAGGGGCTTTGTCCGTTTTGTTCATCGCCGTCCCTTCACACAATGGTCGCCAACGACCTCCTTCAGCGTCCCCGAGACGTATTCCACCTGTTCTGTTGTCATGTGCGGAAACATCGGAAGCGAGAGGATCTCATCGGCCACGGATTCCGAAACCGGGAAATCCCCCCTCTTGTGACCCAATTCCGCGTACGCGTCCTGAAGATGCAAAGGAATCGGATAATGAATGAGAACCCCAATCCCCCGTCCGCTCATCGCATTGCAGACTTCGTCCCGATGAGACAGCCGTACGGCGAAGGTTTGAAAGACATGGGTGCGGTCATTCTTGATCATGGGCGTACGGATACCTTCGAAGTCCTTCAGCAGTTCGCCGTAATGGACAGCGTTATCCTGGCGCATCTTGTTCCACTCATCCAGATGAGGGAGCTTCGCCGACAAAATGACCGCCTGCACCGTATCCAGACGGGAATTGTATCCTTTGATTTTATGATCGTAACGGCCTGTCCGGCCGTAATCCCGCAGCATCACGGACTTCTCGTAGATATGCTGGTCATTCGTGACAATCATGCCGCCGTCGCCAAACGCCCCCAGCCCCTTGGTGGGATAAAAACTGAAACAGGCCACATCACCCAAAGACCCCACCTTCTTCCCGCAGT
>CAYIQK010000022.1:0-14208 GCA_964365515.1 uncultured Planctomycetales bacterium
CGTTGTCGGAATTGCCAAACAGCCCCATCAGCGAGGGCAAACCGGAGGAAGATAAGAGTAAAACGGGATTAACTGTTGGGAAAATGACTGGCAACTGCGGAGTAAACGGCATGGTGCCCTGCGGCACCTCGGCTGCCGCTGTAGCGGACCAGTCTACCACCGGCAGAGCCCGCGGGCTTGTCCCTCTGAACTCTGTTTCAGCCACCGGCGAGCCAGCCTTCGAAAGCGGCGAAGAAGCTCCTTTGGCATACTGATTGAATGCTTTGATAAACAGAGTGCCGAGATTTTTATGCGGTGGAACATAATAGTCAAAATCGTTATTTTTTCCAAGCCGTTCTTCAGCCTGCTTCCAAAAACCAGACCAGTCAATACTGCCGTTCCCCCTGATTCTCTCATTCATCATCTTAAGAAGAGGATCATTGACCAGCATGGTGCCGGTGCCTTTAGTGGAGATAATATGCGCGTTGGGAGCCCTATCCAAGACATTTTTAATATTGGCATATCCTCCGCAAGAACCCAAATAGACAATCTCAGCTGTTGAAGGAATGTGATCATTAATTTTTATATTATAACTATGACCTCTCTCCACAACCACCGTAACAGGAAGCCCCCTCTGTTCTAGAATCTGGCTGATTTCTCCCTGGCCCTGCTCCTCCCAGGAAGGCTTATTCGCATAAATTTCTATTTTCTTGTCATCCGATGTGACATGGACATGATTCTCTTTTTCGCTAATACGCCAACCAGGCTGATTACGATATTGGTTTAAGAAACTTTCAAAGGAGGATTGGCCATCCTCATCGCCATAGAAGAAGTACCGCTGGACATTGACACCCTTCTTGAATAATCTGCCTTGAGAGACACCTGTCAAATCGGCAAGTTTATATTTTTTCCCCATTTCCTTGAGCCAGTGGTCATTGACCGTTGCGTTCTTGCCGAACATCCCCGCCAGAAGCCCATAAATGGTTTTGCTTTCCTGATCGCCTGCCCTCTGCACCCTGTCATATTCAGTCTTGATTTTTCCTTGCAGAACGCTTAAAACCGCGGGGTCACTGATGTTGGGAAGGGTATCGGCGATAACAACGGCCTCGGCAAGTTTATCCTGCTCGCGATCGATGTTCGAAACGAACCGCTCAAGCAGGGCTTGGCCCGAGGCTTTATCCATCGTACGCAAAAAATCATTCATCCGGCCGAAATTGGAAGTGAGTTTTACAAACGTCCGGAATTTGTTCTGGCCGACATCCTCAAGCATCCGTGTCCCCGAGAGACCGTCTTTTTGCATGCGTTGGAGCATACGGTTAAATAAACCGTTAAAAGAAGACGTAAAGACTTCTTCCTCGCCATAAACCATCAACGTATAAAGCTTTTGAACCGGGGCATTCTCTACGGATTTAAAACGAACAGCATCCTGTTCATTGTGGAGCCTATTGAGTTGCCAGACATTAAGCAGAGAAGATTCAGAAAGCTTATCGTCAATAGCGGAAACCATGCCGGAATTAGGGAATTGGCTTCGTATCTCTATTAAGGTATCGAAGTATCTCTGACCGCCATGGAGTATTCTACCCCATATTTCATCGGCAGATCGTACCAACATCCCATCGGAGAGGAGATATCTTTGGCCACCCTTGACCATATCCGCCGCTTCTTTTACGGATATATCTCCCACGGCGATCTTGTCCAGCAACAATGCCATATCCACTTTGATGTTTATGCCATTCTCGCTATCAATAATACCCTTAAGAGCTTTTATAGTCGGTTTTGTGCTATTGTCTAACACTGCACGGACGGCGGGCTCGGTATCCATGTTGTAGTGTATTAACACAAGAGGTGCGTCCTCGATTGCTTTCTCAATAATTTCCCGTCCGTAAGGTTTATTTGCGTATGTCTCTACAAAAATTAATGTTTTAAAGGGATTTTTCTTGGCAGCCATTCTGATAACATCTGCCGCCCATGGTTCATCACCCCATACTCCAACCTGATCGAAAAAGTCTTTAGATGTTGTATCCAGCTTGGCCTCCATTAAAGATATCGCCCTTTCCTGTCCTGAAGGCATATGGGCGGGCTTAATTTGGGGCAAGCCAAGACCGATCGTTGCCATTAAGGCAAGCCCGACAACCCCGGCGGATAATCTTTTTGTGGTACCTTTTAATGAAAGCGGCGAAGAGGTCGATGTACGTTTGGTCAATCCAGGCGTTACCGCCTGAATTGACTCCGTGGCCGGCGAGCTGACCGCTTTCGAAAACGGCACAAACATGCCTGGCAGCACGACGGGTGATGGCAAGTCGAAAGAAGGCGAAGGTATTACAGGAGTGCTTGTTGGTAGCGGGAGAGCGTCTGGTAACGACGGAACAGACGACAGGGGCACGGTTGTTGTTGTGCGTGACTCTAAAATCTGTATATCTGCCGTTGTCGTAGGCCACTCCACCGGCGGGGCGTGGGCGCGCTCCTCGGGCAACGACGGTGGACCGGCGCTCTTCATTTGCGGAATCGTGACTTCTCCGACCGGCTGCTGCTGCTCCTTCGACACTTGCGGTTGCCCCGCATCCGCGGCGGCGGCTTGGGCCGCAATATCTTGATGTATCTTGGCTATCTCATAAGCCGCATCCCTCTTATAGCCTTCAGCCATTAGATCAAAAGGACCAAATGTTCCACCCGGGCGCCCATCTCCAAAGGTCATGTAGGCAACCTCGCCGGGGCCTTTGGGCCCTGCCAGCGGCTCGGGAGATTCTTTCTCCACAGTCGAAACACTTCCCTTTTCCCCGACCAGAGTCCACTGACCGTCGACTTTAACAACCTTGGGCATCCGCGAATCTACAAAACTCGCAATCCTTACAATCCCATCCGATTTTCCTGCAAGATCAAACCACGAGCTGTAATCAGATTTTCTTGCGAAGTAATCCGAAAACCACAAATCGCCCGCTCGAGGCAGAACCATGCCCAAGGACTTCTCCTTGTCCAGCGTAACGACAATTGACTGCCAGTCACCACGATGATCCTGTTTGAGAACTTCTATATCCAAATCCGGAACGACTTTTTTGATTTCTCCGGTAATGTCTGCCAAATTGCGATGGCCATGCTTATTCCACACATCCATAATGCCTTTTTCGATATCGCGCATTCCCTCTTGTCCTTCGATCCGGCCGGCCACGGCAGACTTTGCCCCTTCTATCCTGCCTTTCAAGCCCTCCATCTCCGCCTTCACGGCCATTACTTCAGGTTGCCGCTCAAGCGCTTCGCTTGAAAACTGCTTACCAGTCTCTTCCGTACGCTCTTCATAATCTCGCAGTTTATTTCTTTCCTCAACTGTCAGAGGCTCACTCATAATATATTTATTGTGTATCGTATCCCGTTTTTCAACAGACCCAA
This sequence comes from uncultured Planctomycetales bacterium, assembly GCA_964365515.1. Taxonomy (GTDB): domain Bacteria; phylum Omnitrophota; class Gorgyraeia; order Zapsychrales; family Zapsychraceae; genus CAYIQK01. The sequence continues at coordinate 3,364 of CAYIQK010000022.1, forward strand.
AAATCTCAACGGCGATCTGCCGATCCTCTTGATTGGACTCGTCCTTAAACCGCCGCCGCAGGTCTTCCAAGCGTGTTTCAGAATCCTGAATGCCTTTTTGCGATCCCCGAATGTCCGCTACTTCTTCGGCAAAAGCGGCAACGGACAACTGCGGAGTCTGCCGCCCAGGCATATCTAGGGGCTGATGAGATGATGCTGTGATTTCAACCCTCGGCGCTTCTATTGGGACTGGCGACGTTCTGTCCGGCACGAAACCTGGTTCCGACGATTTTATTGCCGGTGCTTCTTTCGTTCCCATCTGATTTTTTTCCAGCTCTTTATCTGTCTGAACCAGCCCTACCTCTACAACATGCCATTCATCGCCTATATTCAGCCTGATGCCTGGAGAAACAAGATTTGCTATAAGCGCATTTAAAGGATTATTAGCATCCTTCGATATAAGATGTTCTTGCAACGACTTCGTCAGCAACGTGCCTTGCCTTGGTAAGACCAATGAGAATTGCTTACCTGGGTCTTTTATTTCCATCAAATACCAGTTCGTAGGATGGTTTCCATCGGCCTGGATTATATTTATTTTATAACCCTGCGGAAGGATTCGCTGCAATTCCGACGTAAACTCTGGTGCGGCCTTAAAACCATATGATTGCCACACATCCATAATCTTTTGTGACAGATCTTTTACCTCATCGTTATTCTTTATCTTACCTATAATCTCGTTCCGAAGAGCCCGGTACTGCTTGGCATTTTCATCATGCTGCGTCCTGCTAAGGCCGCTAACCCCTGTTAAAGCGTGAAGTTCCGCTGTTAATACCCTAATTTCTTCCCCTAACAATTTCATAGCCGGCGGCTCGGAATATTTTGACGAAGGAGTACGTCCGTTTTCGCCTGGTTCCGCGGTTGACTCCAGCCTCTCCGTTGTTGCCCCCGGCGCGCCAGTTTCGATTCGGGCCATTCTTTCTGCCACTGGTCGCACAATTTCGGTCGCTTGTTTTCGCAAAGCTTCTCTTTCGGCAACTATTCCGTCTATATCCTTTTCAGTCAACTCAGAATCTTTTCTCAATTCCTTAATATCAACATCTCTGATAACAGCCCTTTCTAAGAGTCGTTTTGCCGTTTGAATATCTCCCCTCAGCGCATAGGCCTCTGCTGCTTCAGACATCCTTTTTACATCGTCTAAATTAAAAACATTCTCTTTGATTCTTCCATATCCCCAGTGACGAAAATCTTCTTTTTCTAATTGGGCGGCCTTCGTCGGAGACATTTTATCGAGAAGATCCAGCGCCATTTGCTCGGCTTCTCTTCCTTCCACACGAATTGGATCATCTTCCGGCAGCTTATAATAACTGCTCGTTCCCATCTTTTTCCTTATTTCCCCAGCCTGTTTTGCTCTATTCAAAATAGATACTTCTTCTGAATTAAGCTGCGTTTCCGTTGTCCCCTTCGCGCCGGCTACTTTGGTTTGGTCAGATGTTTTTCCCGTCGTGCCTGCTCCCGCTGCGCCTGCGGGGCCCTGCGGCGGAGACGAGGGCGGAATCGGATGTATTCCTCCCGCCGCTACGTCAAAATTATCGGGTTCCTTGATTTTTGCGATAAGGAGCTCCTTGTTCGAATCCAAGAATAAATCGGAAAGATTTCCTCCCCCATCATGCATATTCATATAGAAACTGTCTTCTTTTTCGACGGGATTCCCATCCCCGTCAATTTCCTTTACAAACGTTAAATAATGCTCATTCACCTGACCCTGCTCGTGTTCTTTTGATGACACAGTAGTAACAATATATTGCCGATTATTTTTGACATCAAAAATCCTATCTCCGTGCCCCAAGGCCGTCCATTGCTCTCTGGCCCAAGCTTCCTTTTCTTCTTGTGTAGACAAAACATCTCGCTGGCTGTAATCAACAAAATTGCCCTGATATACCGGCAACGTTCCCGCTCCCGCCGGCCCTGCGGGGCCCTGCGGCGGGGTGAGAGGCTGGGACGAGGGCGAAGTTGGCGCCGAGCCGGAACCCGAAGCGATGTCAGGCATCGGCGTGCGGCCATAGTCCTTGATAAAATCGCTCGTGAGGGCATCCCGTATTGGAACAATTTTATCGACCATCTCCTCGCTCTTGGAATCCCCTATGCCTAACCCTTCGATGCCAAACTGTTTACCTATCAATGCGAGGATGACGTGCGTCATCTCATGGCGCAAAATACCTTTCAGGGTTGGGGCATCTTTGCCGTAAGGGGATAACAACCTGATATCAACATCTATGTCGTGATGGTCCTCCCCTGATTTTGTTTCAGCAAATCCTATATGGTCGAGCAGATTAGAAGCTTTAAATTTAATATCAAAAACTTCAGCAATATCCCCTTTTCCTTTCGCCGCCAAGAACTCTTCCAACGTCAAATTCTTTACCCTGTCTTTTTGTGTTTGTGTTAACTCGCCGTAGGGATCGGCGAGAACCTCTTTTTGGGCGCGGTTAAAATACTTTTCAAAATCCTTGATGACTTCCTTTTTATATTGCGCGTTTTTCTGTTCGATAAATTCCCTGTCGCCCATTCTCTCATTAAGCACATACGGCGCCTTTGCCCTGTCCTCGACGACCCTGGCAATGTCAGAAATGTCAGAAAAATCTCCCATGAAATTGGCGGAGCGCCATCTTTTTACCATAACCTCCCGCGTTGCCAATCTGTCATCCTTGAGCTTTTTCAAGGCGGCTTGTTTCTGCAGGTCGGTGCCGCTTTCCATTATTTCTTTTTTTATCCCTTCGATCTGGCGGTCGATCTCCCTAAAACTTTCATTAACTCTCTGATATTGGCTTGTTTTAAACTGAGCCTCCAGTTCCTTGGTGGCTGTCTCTTGCTTTGAAGTATCTTGTTCCAGCAAAGCAACGACGGCCCTTGAAATCTCGGCAAAATTTGTTTCAGTCCGGATATCAGACCCTACCCATCGCAAGAGTGTCTGCAAATGCCTGCTATCTTCCGACACAATGTCCTTGCCGCGCAAGGATTCGATCAGCGTGACGGCGCGGTCGAATAAATTGTGATTAACTTTCCCCTTCTGAAAAGCCGATGCTAAAACAGCCTTAAACAAAGCCGGGTCTTGTCCCTCCAGGGCATGGGAATTGACATCCAGGACAGGCTGACCAGCCACCCCCGTGTCCCACCGGAAAAGAGCTTCTCCCAAATTATTGCTTTCGCGGATCATCACGCCGTGCATATCCTTATTTTGCTTTTGTATATCCTCAATGGCCTTAGTGAAGTTGTCCTTAACTTGTCTTCCTTCATTCGCCTGCGCCTTCTCTGCGTTAATAATGACTTTAATCCCCTCTCCGTATTTCCATTCCTTAGCCGTATCAAGACTGGCCAGACTGGCATGCGCGTCAATGCTGTGCGTACCTGCGAAGCCCTTCACCAAATCATATTCTTTCCCAAGATAACTCCTGTCTTTTATGTCGTGATACAAGACCTCATTCCATGTTTTTTGAGGATCGCTTTGATGATCCTTCGCGGCCGGCTGAACATTGCTCACATCCAAAAGGACCACCTCCCCTGATGCGGTAACACCCAAGTTGTTCATCATCTTGCCGGAAGAAGCCGCATCCCACCCATAGCCGGCCTCAGACAACTTACCGCCAAACGCGGCGGCCTTTTCCAATAAAGCGGCCGCCCCATCCTCCCCCTCGATCTTGCCGTCTTTTACCAATTGTCCCACGACCTGATCCAGCGTCTCGACTTTATTTTGCACGACAATAAGCCGCTGATCATGGGGCTTGACACGGAACATCATCGTATTGAGCGCGTCTATCTGTCCCAAGCCTCCCTGATGCTTCTCATATAAATCCAGAATTCGCTGTCGATCTCCTTCCGGCAGTTTTGAAAGATCGATGTCTTTGATGACTTGATCCGTTCCGATATAAACACGCGCGTGTTGCCCCTCTTTGACTTTACGGAACCGGCCGTCGCTTCCTCCTGTTCCCAAGTCCCCTAAACTAAGCCCTGTTTCCGCCATCATCACGGTCAGTCCCTGTTCTGCCTTAAGACGGTTTTCATATTCCGAGACAAAGTGGCCCTTAAGTTGTCCAAACCCGAATTTTGCGTTACCCTGAATGTTTTCCAGACGGGCAAGCTCTTTCCTGGAAGTTTTTAATTTCGCGTCAACAGCTTTCCTCAAAACCTTGGGCGATTTCATCTCCCCCACCACTATCTTCACCACATCCTCAGGAAGACCTTCCTCCCGGAGGGACTCTTCGTAATAATTTTTGTAAGCCGCGTTAACCTTGTCTTTGTCCTGGCCCTGAAGAGCCTCTATCTTGCCGACTGTCGTCCTCAGCTTGGCTATTTCACCGGCGTGCTCAGAAATCATCTTTTTGGCGACAGATTCCTTTAATTTGTATTTTTGTCCGGCCTTGGACAACCCGCCGAGATGAAATCTCAAATTCTGACGAAGGCTCATCGTATCCAAATCAATGCCGTGCCCGGCGAGCCCCAGTTGCCACGCCGTATTATTCTGGAGGTTTTTCAATTCTCCGGTTGCCCACTGGACATTCGGCAGATGCGTCTCATCCCCCGTGCGCTTGTAGGCGACCATCGACATTTGCTGTTCCTTGCTTGTTGCCCGGATGCGCGCGATATTTTCCTGAAGCCTTTGCGCCTGAGCGGGAGTCACATCCGTTAAACCCGCCAACACAGGCTCGTTGACCGTGACCTGAAACGGCATCCCGCCAGATTGAATGACCGTCCCCGCGCTGACCTCAACCTGATTAACCGCCTGCTCAAAGGAGGCATCCATCGCCATTCTTTCCTGAATGTACGGCACCAATGTCGTCGTATTAAAGCTCATGTCGTTTATAGTGACGGTGCCTGTATTAAAATGATCCAGGGCATAAGCCGCGGTCTTCGCGTCCATCTGATCAGTCACCGCGTAAAGCGCCGCCTTGGTCGCGCGGGAGTCGTCTTTTTCCCTTCCAGAGGCGATGTCCGTTATGACCTTTGCCTGTTCCGAAGTTCCTGTCATTAATTGTTGCTTAAATTCCTGTCTCTTGTTTTGGGTAACGAAAAAGTCCTGCCACTGGGAGGCGTTTTCAACCTTAAAAGAGCGGACAAGCCTGCCGTCTTCGTCATAAAGATTTATTTTTGTGTCTTTCGGCAGGGCGCCTATGGTGTCGAAAAAGGCTGAAGAATTACTCGCCACCTTCTTAAGGGTATCGGCCAACGCCGCGGCCGAGGAGGCCTTGCCGGCATCCGTCATCTGCACCGCATCCGAGAGCTTCACATCGAGCTTGGCGTTCGGCGTCACACCCCATGCCCGAAAGAATTCAGATGCTACGCTCCGAGCATGGGCCCCTCCACCGGGCGAACCAAGTTCTTGAGAAATCTCTTCAGTCATTTGGCTTATCTGTAAAGCCTTCGCCTCTGAAAAACCCAATATTCTTGCCAATGGATTAACATAACTCAACGGTGTTAAAGAAAGTCCTATTTGAAGAACCTGCTCGTTGATTTCTTCCACCGTTCCTTCAACAGCCATGCCCACCGCACGCCTGGCGGCGTTTCCAAGACCCCGGCCCAGCTCTTTCCCAACACTTTCTCCCTTGAATATCTTGGTCCAACTCATCCTCTCCGCGCCTTCTCCCATCCCCAGGGAAAATGTTCCATCAATCCCTTTCCCCAAAGCATCGAATTTGTGTCCAAAATTACCTGCCTTTATATTCTTAAGCATCGGCCCAACAAGGGGACTTGCCACCGCCAGTATTCCGGCAAAGGCCAAACTGGTTTTGTCCACCTGCTCGTAAAATCCCCACGGTGTCCACTTTACTTTATTGGGTCCCGCATGTAATGAATCGACCTTCAATTCCCCTGTCACCCCATCCACTACTTTCCCGGTTTTCTCATCTACCCCGCCTACCCCATACAATCCCGCGGAGTACCCTGATCCCACAAAGCTCGCCAATGCCCACAAGGTGTCTTTTGTTGTTTTCGCATTCTTCCAGTTCTCGATAGCCCCTCTGTACTGCCTCCATGTGCCGGCCTGAACAAGCTCTCCTGTTTCCTCGTCAAACTTGTCTTCGTTCCAAAAAGCCCCAGCCGTATAGCCTAAAAGATTTTTCTCAAATTCTGTCTTTGCTCCCGGAATTACGTATCTCTGGACGGCTAAAGAGACTCCTCCGATAACTGGCTGTAAAGGCGCTATGACGAAAAAGAGACTGCCGCCGGTCCCTTTAACCCCGAAATCCCATGCGGCGGCCTTGGCAATGGTCAAATCCCGCGCAATAGCGCTTCCATAACGTTTCTCAATTGCCGTATAAAATGCCTTATTCGGCGCCCAGACCTCACTTTTAAAAGCCTCCTTAAGCGCCTTGCCGCCTCCTTTAACTTCAGCGGCCCCGTAGGACTCCTTCGCGATCTTGCCGACCTTATACATGGCCGCGCCTATGAAGCCCATAAACAGCAGATGCCCCCAGTCCTCTTTTCTCCGGAAATGAAACGGCTCGGAATATTTCACATATAACTCTCCGAAACTTAAATTCTCATCCTTACTCTTATCTTCTAAAATGACAGAAATGTCCCGCGGCTTTAAAGACGCTCCAATGTATGCGATAACGGGGTCAACGGCCCCCTTTTGGATACCTGTTGCCACAAAGCCGGTGCCGAGAATACTTCCCCCCTTTAACGCAAGACTTCCTGTTTTGGCCGCGGCCACCTCAGTACCCGCGAGAAATCTGCTTAAGCCCGTCAACCCTTCTTCAGTGCCAGCCTTAAAAACTTTCTGCGTCGCCCTCGCCTTCATCCATCCGCCGCCTAACGAGCGCATGGATAGCAATAACCCCGCGCCAATCATAATGTCACCCACATCCGCCATCGCATCCCCATACCACGTGCCCTTAAAGACAAGGGCGGGATCATACGTATCATTTTTATCCATGGTCCCAAAAGCATGTAGTCCAATGCCGACGCCCGTCAACCCAATTTGTCCAGCAGGTCCTTTCATGATCCCAACCGCTTTCGCCCAGCCTTTATGGCTTGTCAGGAAATCTTCGCCGAAAACTTTATCGGTCACATTCTTCCCGCCTTTGGCCGCGGCGCCGGCAACCGTTGCCAAAGCCCCCATGCCGACAGCCCCGCGGGCAATCGTGTTCATGTTATAATTCGTCGCGAAGAAATTCCTCTTAAGCGAAGAAGGATCCAGCTGTCCGCCCATGACCGCCGGGCCGGCCAAATGCAGAGCCGCGTTCACGACAAACGCTTTGGCAGTTTTGTCGTAGAGATTCTCACGGAAGGTTTTTGTCGCCTGCTGAAGCCGGCCGGCCGGGACCGCATCTTTAATGGCCTGCTGGCGCGCCCTGAACCCCATATACCCGCCGATCACCTTGCCCAGCAAAGATCCGATATCAGCGGCGTTAGCCTCGGGCGCGGTCAACCCCTCGGTGATCATCTCTCCGGAATGGTCGATAAAATGTAAAATTTCTCGCGCGGTTTGAACAGGCGCCGAGGCCGCCTGAATATGATAACTGCCTGTGACGGCCTGCGTGTAGATATTGGCGGCCCCCAACACACCGGCCGGGACGGCCGCAAGAGTTCCCAACTGGCCGTATAAATAATCGCTGGTGCCCTTCTCTTCTTTGCCCTGCCGCACGGCCATGGCCTCGGCAATGGCCGCCTTGTTCCCCAGGAATTTTTCCCCGCCCGACGCCCCAGTGAGCGCATACGCCGCGTACCTTGCGTCATTCAAAACGTTGTGAGTAGCCACAAATATATTCCGGCCGGGATTTAGAAAGATCCCCGTGGCTCCGCTGTAAACGCCCATCTTTTCGTTAAGATTAAATCCCGCGTCGAGTGATGCTCCGATAGTTGACAAAGTAAGGAAGGTAGCAGGATCTCTCTTCGCCATAAAAGCCGCCTTCACAAGAATAGGAAGTGCCGCCCCCTCCCCAAAACTCGTTAGAACATCCAGAGCGGAGGCATTCTCATCGTAATAAATCTTTAAACCGGCGTTCGTCGTGCCTGTCAAAAAAGAAGCCGTGGCCAGACGCAGTGTTTGGGCCTTAATGGAATTCCCGGCCAGCACCTGCAGGGACGGAAATTTCGTCAACAGCGTTTCTGCCACACCAGTCTTGCCTAACCATTGGGCCGCGGCTCTTACCTTGCCGGCTTTTGCGAGCGCCGAAACAGCGCCTGCGCCGGCACTCCATAACAAATAATCATATCCGAGATTCGCGCCAAGATCTAAAGCCTTCCCTCCATATCCCAAGGCCGCGTAAATGCCGCCCTCCTGAATCCAGTCATCAGCAAGGCTTCTTGTGAGGAATTCTCCACCTGTAAATGGTCTCTGAATTCGTCCCGCAAGCCCTTCACTGCCTTCACTACCCAAAACAATGCTCTGGGGCGGCCTAAAACCTGCTGATGCCTCTTTAGGAAATGTCCAGTCCTGCCAGTTGTCAGAACCATTTTTGTCTATTTTAAAACCCTTCGCTTTTGCCGCAGCTTCAAGCGTAGGAGAAACATTGCCATAACCATCTCCTATCGCCAAAGAAACAAGCCTTTGCACCTCTGTTTCTGCAAACCCCATTTCAGATTCCATATAAGCGGCATCAGCCGCTTGCTCCGACTCTGTTGCGTCATACCCTGCGATGTTTTCTGCCAACGCTTTAATCTTATAGAAAGAACTTTTGTGCCCTGACCATTGCGCTTCCGCAAGTGTTTTCAAATGATCAAACTTTACTAACCGCCATCCAACTCCTACAACATCTCCCGCGACTCCCAAAGCCCCTGTTATTTCATCGAACGCCGAGGATTTCTCCAGCGGCTCAAGTTTAAAATAGCGGTCGGCTTTGGCCGCAAATTCAATAATCCTGCCGTTTTCTTCTTTTTTAGCTATCACCTTGAAAGGAAGATCCGCGTCGCCGGAATTGCCAACAACCTGAATTGTCAAACCCCCGCCCACATCCTGGGGCCCGGTGCCGTTGGTTTTCCCTACCAATGTATTCATGCCGGCATCTGTCCAAAGTAACGCCGTTAATTTCTGTTGAATCGTGCCACGGTCGAAACGGGCCGCGTCTTTGGCCGCCGCCATGGCCGCGACGACGGAGGGAGATGCTTGACGAGCCTGTCCGTCAGAGCCGATGACCCAGAGATTATGGGATTGATCCTCAAAAAGCACGCCGGAAACGTCTTTCATCTTTCCCGCTACGTCATAAACTTCTCTTAAGTTGCCTTTCTCATCCCTGGCAACAAGAATAACTTCTTCCTCCACTCTCCACCGAGACTGCGGAGGGGAAATCATGCCGCCTCCCGCCGCCATTGCCTCCATTTCCTCCATTGTGTACTCTGACGTCCGCTCTTTCACCTGAGAAGTAACAATATGTGTTCTGTACCACTGGCTCCTTTTGTTGGCGGCCGCGACGACGGCATCTTTATCCAGCTTCTCCGGCGATGTGATCTTCCCTGAAAAGAAGTATTCTTTAAGTCCTGTTCCGGGGACTGCTTCATTAGAAAGAGCAACCGCCGTCGTATAAACCTGGCCCAGATTAAAAGCCCCCATGGCCGCGGCAAAATCAGAATTCTGCGCCGCTTTGAAGATCTTCTCGACTAACCGCTTCCTGTGGGAATACGTTGAGGATGGATCGTCAATATGCTCGTCAACCGTCTTGCCTTTTTCGCCGGCGTAGGCCATCCCCATCTGGAATTTAAGGATATCCGCGCGCAATTGTATGTCGGCCATTTCCCCCAACTCCCTCGCCGCCGCCTGAAGCTGTTCTTTTTCTGTCTTGCTGAATGTGAAAAGAGACAACAAAGACGCCACTTCCCTCTTGCGCTCTAACCGCTGGTCTTTTTGCTTGTCGGTAAGACCTTCTTCGTTAAGGGAGGGCGTGAGGATGGTGAGAAACGCTGTCTTTATTTCCTGCCGCTGAGTCTTGCTGAAAAAAGACGCCGCCAGCCCAACATACGGCAAAAGAGAGAAATTCCCGCTTTTCACTTCATCAGAAATCGCCGCGGTGAATTCTTTGCCAATCCACCCGTCCACGGCTATCTGGGGCGCGTTGGGGTCTTTGGCCTTGCGGGCCGCGTTAATTCTTACCTGCTCGCCCATGATCGTCTGGCCGTTGACCTCTTTTCCCGTCGGCTGGAGGGCGACCGTTTCATTTTTCCCGCTTTTGGGGTTATATTTAAGCCACATCTTCGCCTCGGGCGTGGTGATGATCGCGTTGTCATAGTGCCAGCCGTCGACCGTAAGCGTTGCCCACCCGTTAACAATTTGATCCTTACCGGTTGCCGTATCTTTGTAATTCGTAAGTTTATATTGGCCGCCTTCTACAAATATCAAGGGATCACTGATATTTTGTATTTCAATAGCCCCTCCTTCAAGAACCGTTGCTATGACATATTTACCTTCCCGCGTAAGCTCAACTTTGTTTGTAAATCCCTGCTGTAAACCACCGTTCCCTTTCTTGTCTGGATCATAGGATACTCGCCCGCCTTCCGAAATAATCCCTGTTCCTGCCCGCGGACTAAACTCTGAGGCTGTTACATCGCTTGGATTATAAAAAACTACCTCTGCCTTTAACGGCTTCTCTCGGCCTTCCACCGTGCTTTCCATAATGCCGCGGATACTCGCAGGAATGTTTTTTTCAATCTCCTCGCCTAATGAGAACCTGCTCGCCAGGGCCTCTTCTTTTTTCATATAAGCCGTATCTAATTTAACCGTAATATTCGAATTGGCAAAATTCGTCAGCTTCAAATTCGTGGTAACCGCTTTTCCTTCGGGAGTTATTCCCGTCAAATATTGCGGCAAACCCACATCCAACCCGGCATAGGATGCCGCTTCTTCGCCTTCAGGAAGGATTACTTTTTTCAGGGGGGAGGTGT
>CAYIQK010000023.1:0-3030 GCA_964365515.1 uncultured Planctomycetales bacterium
TTTCTAACCGGATGCGCGCGCAAGCCCCAAGACACCAATACGATCACCGTCTGGCATTGGATGACCGACCGTCATGCGGCCTTCGAGGAATTGGCCAAGCGGTATGAACAACAGACAGGTATCAAGGTCAAAGTCGACCTTTACGCCCCTTCCGATGCCTATACACAGAGGATCATCGCCTCAGCCCAGTCCCGCGTCCTGCCTGACATCTACGGAATTTTAGACAAAAAAGAAATTTTCGCCTCTTTCATTGAAAGCGGATTCGTTGCCGATCTGACGGAGGAATTCGCCAAAGACAACCGTGTCTGGGAGAAGAGCTTGTTTCCCAAGGCCTTGGATGTGAACCGTTTTGAGCCGGACAATGTCTATCACATCAGTCCAGGTATTTATGGGGTGCCGCTGGATGTGATGAACATCCAGATGCTTTATAATAAAAAATTGCTCAATAAAGCCGGGATCAAGCGGCCCCCGCAGACTTTTGAGGAATTGATCGAGGCGGGTCAGATGCTCAAGAGGACAGGGATCAGCGGTTTGGTTTCCGGGTGGGGGGAAGTGTGGATGATCGATTGTTTCGCCTCCAATTATGCCTTCAACATCATGGGCGAGGAAAAGATCATGGCCACTTACCGTGGGGAAGTCCCCTACACGGATCCGGACTGGATCCAGGTGTTCGATATCTTCCGGAAGCTTCAGAAAGGCGGGGTTCTTGCCGAGGGCATCGTGACTAAGCCCAACAAATATGCCGAACAGGATTTCGCCTTGGAACGTTCCGCCTTCGCCTTCAACGGTTCCTGGTGCGTGAATGTCTATCATGACATGAATCCCAATTTGGAGTACGGGGCCATGATGCCCCCTTCGGTTAACAAAAATTTGCCCATGCGAATTTGGGGCGGGGCCGGGTCATCGTTTGTGGTCAATAACAATTCCACGCGCAAAGACAAGGCCGTCGCCTTTTTGAAATGGCTCACGGCCAAGGATCAGCAGGTCTATCTGGCCGAAGCGACTAAGAATCTGCCGTCCAATAAGGAGGCCTTGGCGACGATACCGAAAATCCTTTCCGAGTTCGCCTCCGCGATGGATTTCACGACGCATCCAACGATCTGGAAACACAATGAGAACGCGCTTGTCATTGAAACGTTCGACAAAGGGATTCAGTTGATCATCATCGGGGAAAAGACCCCCGAAGAGGCGGCCAAGGATGTCCAGGCAGTGAAAGAGCGGGAACTGAAAAAAGACCGGGAACGCAAGTGATGGCCGCCACCGCCACCGCAACAAACGCAATTTCTCTCCCCAGACTCAAAACCGACATCCAAAATTTTCTTTTCGCTTTTCCCGCCATCGTCATTTTCTCGATTTTTTACATCTATCCTTTTTTTGAGATCTTCCGGCTGTCATTTCATGAATGGAACGGCATCACGCCTTACATGAGATCCGTCGGTTTGGAGAATTTCAAGGAGTTGATGCAGGACAAAGTCTGGTGGCAGGCGATGGGACACGCGGCTTATGTCACCGTGATCGCCCTGACGTTTCAGAATGCCTTGGCCTTTGCCCTGGCCTTGGCCTGCGATCGTGAAATCCGCATGAAGAAATTCTACAGGGTTGTGTTTTTCATCCCGCCGGTCCTCTCCGAGATTGTCGTCGGGTTGATCTGGCAGTGGATCCTCTACTCCGGGATGCAGGGCGGCCAGCATATCGGATTGTTGAACTACTGGCTGGCTAAGACGGGCCTGCCCCATCTGGCGCACAATTGGCTTTCAGATCCCCAAACGGCTTTGACATGCATCGCGGTTGTGCACTGTTGGAAGGGATTTGGGTGGGGTTTCATCATGCTTTTAGCGGGCCTGCAGACCATCGATCGGCAGCTCTACGAGGCCGCCAAGGTCGATGGGGCCGGTTTCTGGAAAACTCTTGTTCACATCACGATCCCTATGATGGTGCCGGTGATCTTGGTCGTTGTCATTTTGACCATCTTAGGGTCGATGCAGGTTTTTGTCTTGGTCCTTTCGATGGTGGGGCAGGGTCTGGGTTATCATACGGAGGTTCCGGTGACGAGGATCCTGGCGGCCATGACGGGGACCAACCGTTTCGGCTATGCCTGCGCGATGGGGGTGAACTTCGGGGTTGTTCTTGTGATGGTTTCGCTGGCGTTCAAACTATTGTCCAACAGGATGAAACAGGCGTAAGAAAAGATATGGAAACGAACAAATACGTTGTTCAAGGGGTATTCAAAAACATATCCATTCATATCTTCCTTTTGATATGCGCGGTCATCTGTCTTTTTCCTCTTCTTTGGATGCTTCGTTGTTCCCTCATGACCAATGAGACGGTCTTTACTGACAAGGCCTTTATCCCCCAGGAGATCCATTTCAGCAATTTCACCCAGGCCTGGAGGGAAGGGGATTTCGGCATGTATTTTTTAAACAGCCTTCTGTATACGGCCAGCGTCGTGATCGGGATTGTCATCATTGCCTCGCTGGCGGCCTATGCCTTCTCTCGCCTCAAATTTCCCGGGCGCAATTTTTTCTTTTATATGTTCGTGACGGCGATGATGATTCCGTTGCCCGGAAGCTTTGTTCCGTTGTATCGGCTCATGACAATGTTGGGATGGATCAATACCCGTCACGGTTATATTCTATGCATGATCAATGTGGGGTTATCCATGAGCATTTTGTTGTTGAAGACTTTCTTTGACAAAATGCCGGCTGACTTAGAGGATGCGGCGCGCATCGACGGGTGCGGGAGGTTCGGTATTTGGCGGCATGTGGCCCTGCCTCTGGCTAGGCCGGCGATTGCGGTCATCGTCATCTTCAATTCCCTGAATGTCTGGAACGAATATATTTTGGCTTATCTTCTTCTCAATGACAAGTCTTTGATGCCCTTGCAGAGGGGGTTGCTGGTTTTTCAGGGGGCTCACAGCGTCGATTATCCGCTGATGATGGCGGGATTAACCATCGCGGCCATTCCTATCATCCTCATTTATCTTCTGATGCAGAAACATATCGTCAAGGGGCTCTCCTCCGGGGCGATTGT
>CAYIQK010000023.1:3130-14137 GCA_964365515.1 uncultured Planctomycetales bacterium
GCGTTGGTCAATCAGTGCGTTGAGCTCTACGGTTTCGAGGCCAAGGAACTTCAGAAGAAACTCACCTCTTTGCCAGCCCGCGGCGAGGAGAGTCAATATCAAGTTCTCAATGACGCGGCGACCTGTCTTTTCATCAGGGCGGAGGCCCTGATGAACACGGGCAAGACCGATGAGGCGATTGTTCGTTTTCAGGAGATCATGGACGAATACCCTTGGGCCCAGGCGTGGGATTCGCGGGGGTGGTACTGGTCTGTCACCGAAAAAAGCCAGGACAGCATCAATGTCTTGACGGGCAAGGCCGAAGAAGAGTTTGAACCTCAAATGGTCATCCGCACCCAGCCCTTTCTTCACACGAAGGGTCAATCCAAAGTCATTGATTACACAAGATACGGGTATTTTCGCGGTGTCGGCACGGAAAGTTATGAATACGTGATCAAGAATATGCAAGGGTTGTCGGCGGCGATCGGAGAAGGGATTTATCCCAATACGAGCGCCATTTATAGGAATCCCCGATATCAACAGGTGAGGAAAGAAGGACGGCTCAAGGGGAGTCACTGGGATTTTGTTAATCATGATGATCTGGAGGCCGCGTATTTCAAGTGGGTCACGGCCCCTGAACCCTGGGGGGTGAGGCTTTTTTATCTGGGAGTCATCTTTGAGAAGGCCAAGATGTATTCCGAGGCCCTCAAGGCCTATCACGCGTTGGTTGTGCATTTCCCCAAAACAGTGGCTTGGACGTATTGGCAGACGCCGTGGTATCCGGGTCAGGCCGCGATTGCCAAGATCCGCCATATCATCCGGATTCATCCGGAATTGGGCCTGAGGGACAAGGGCATGAAGATCACGGTCCGAAACGGTTTTGACAATAGCGCCGAGAATGACGTGATTGTCACATATCCGGGGAAGATCGTCGAGAAGAGTGTCGTCGAAAAGGTCAAGGAGAAACTGCGCCCGGACGGCAAGATTGAGTTGGGAAAAGTCCAAAGGCGTGTCGGCAAAGGGACGGTTCAGCTTCTGCAGTATGCCAACGGCCATTGGCAGTTGTGGGTTGAGGAAAAGCCCTATGTCATCCGCGGAATGACCTATGTCCCCACCAAGGTCGGGCAGAGCCCTGACAAAGGGACATTGGCCAACTGGATGGAGGAGGACACCAACCATAACGGCCGCGTGGACGGCCCTTATGATTCCTGGGTGGATACCAACGGCAACAATCAGCAGGATCCTGATGAACCCGTCGCTGGAGATTTTCATCTCATGAAAGAGATGGGGGTGAACACCATACGGCTGTACCATCACCCTTTGAAGCCCAATAAAGAACTTTTGCGAAAGATGTTTGAAGAGTATGGGATCCGCGTGATCATGGGGGATTTCTTGGGTAAATATGCCATCGGGTCTGGTGCTTCCTGGAAAGAAGGGACTGATTACGAGAATCCCGAACATCGCCGGAAGATGATGGAATCCGTCCGAGAGATGGTCACCGAGTTTAAGGATGAGCCGTATATCCTGTTATGGGCTCTTGGGAATGAAAATAATTATGGTGTGGCCAGTAACGCCGATAAAAAACCGCAGGCCTATTTTCAGTTTGTTGATGAAGCGGCGCGGTGGATCAAGTCTGTCGATTCCAATCATCCCGTGGCGGTGAATAATGGCGACACGCTTTTTTTAGACGTTTTCGCGCGTTACGCGCCCAACGTCGATATTTTCGCGGCAAATATTTACCGCGGGGATTATGGCTTCGGGTCTTTTTGGGAACAGGTCTTGGAGGCCGCGGCCAAGCCGGCCTTCATCACCGAATACGGCTGTCCGGCGTATGCCAAGCATTTGACATTGAAAGAAGCCGAAGAAGCCCAGGCGGAATATCATCGCGGCAATTGGATGGACATCGAGGAGAATCTAGCCGGCAACGCCCGTGGCACAGGCAACGCCTTAGGCGGCATTGTGTTCGAGTGGACGGATGAGTGGTGGAAGAATTATGAATCCTTCAAGCATGACCGTAAGTCCGATGCCATTGGTCCGTTTCCCGGAGGGTATTATTTCGAGGAATGGTTCGGCATCATCGGACAAGGCAACGGCCAGCACAGCCCCTTCCTGCGGCACTTGCGGAAAAGTTATTTCACTTATCAAGAACTTTGGAATAAGCGTTATTGAGCTTCCTCATAAATCAACATAACTTCAAATCTCCCTTGGAGTTCTTTGACGCTGGTGGGAGATTTGAAGCTGGAAAAGGAAAGCCCAATAAAAAGAAAGTCCCCACTTCCCCCTTCGCCCCAGTCCCCTTGCCATTGGTTTAAAAATATGTTATCTTTTCACCAAACATCGCCATAAAGCCAAAGGAATCTTGGATGTCGAGGATAGCCAGTCGCCGAATCAGTCGATATTTTAGGAATAAATATACCCGTTTCTTATCCGCGCCAGGAGGCGGGTTTTTTTATGTTTTCCTCTCCTTTTTATTACTGTCGACATTGTTTCCATCTGCCGGATTCCCCCAGCAGGTTCAACCGGCCATTTCGGCTTATTTAGAAGAGGAAATTCACAATGAAGGGGTATGCGCCCAGGGCGATGATACTTTTTATCGCATAACGATGGCACATTATATCGTCTGGGAAATGACGCCACACCCGTTCAATGATCCCGGCAGTCCGGATGGGTATTGGGAATCGATTATCTGGTTGGCCAGTGACGGGCAGTGGTCAATATTGGCGTTAGAGCAATATCAGGGACGGCGGCAAATAACTTACACATTGGGTTGTTTAACTTTAACTCACTTTGAGCAAATAAGACAAGGGGTTCTCAATTCACATTTTCGTGTTTTTGTTTATTTTAGACATCCCGATGGGACGCGGGAAGGAATTTTTTCAACTGTGCCTTCACAGGAGCCACCGGAAGAACCGCTTCTGCCGGTGCCCAAGCCTCAACAGATACCACCTGAAAAAATATCAACAACGCCCGATCCGATTAATATTGCCACGGGTGAAATGTTTGTTTTTGCCACTGATTTTTCGATGAACGGCCGCGGGCCGACTTTGGAACTTTTCCGCACTTACCGATCTCAAACGGAGTTCAGTGGTTTCTTTGGCTACGGCTGGCGCAGCGCCTACGATGTCAATTTGATCGAAAACAGCGACGGTACGGTTGTGATTTTTGATAAAGACGGCGTGGCCCGTTATTTTACGCCTAACAGCGGTGGGACATACACTCCCTCGCCAGGTAACTACGACACGCTGGTCAAAAATCTGGACGGTACCTTGACGGTCACGGACAAGCACGGTATGGTCACCAATTATAACCAGGACGGCCGAATGTCAACGATGGTCGACCGTAACGGCAATACACTTACCTTTGTCTTTAACTCTGCAACAGGCACTTATATTGAAGATGCCGGGGGAAGGCGCATTAATCTTACGCTTAACAGCGACGGACGCATTGCCTCGGCGACCGACCCGGCCGGCCATACGATCAGCTATACTTACGACGGCAACGGAAACCTGGTTACGATCACCGATGCCGCGGGGCATGCCACAAATTACGTCTATGACGCCGGCCATAACATTACGGAAATGACCAACGTCAACGGCCACAAAACTTATTTTGCTTATGATGGTGAAGACCGCGCCGTCATGAATGGACAGGACGGTGATGTCAATAAGGTTTCGTTAAGCTTCGATAGCGATACCCAAACCACCGTCACGGACGCGCTGAGTCATCGGACGGTTTATCAATTCAACCCGTACGGTTTGGCAACCTCGATTAGGGATCCTTTGGGGAATGTTACAACCGGCGCGTGGGACGATAATCTCAACCGCACGGCAACAACCGACGCCCGCGGCAACACGACTTCCTTTGAATATGACAGTAAAGGAAATTTAATCAAAGTTACCGGCGCCTTGGGACACCAAACAGTCTTCAGTTATACGCCGGCATTCAATTTGCTCAATTCCGTCACGGATGCCCTGGGGAGTACAAGCCATTACCTTTATGATGCCCAAGGAAATCTTTTGAAGATTACGGATGCCCTCGGGAATATGACGCAGATGAGCTATGATTCTCACGGCAATCTTGTTGGTACAGCCGATGCTTTGGGGCATAGCGGTCTTTTTGAATACGATGTCTTTGGCCAATTGGTCAAAACGACCGATGCGCTCTCCGGCGTTACAACGCTTGGCTATGACGTCGCAGGTAATAACGTGGCGGTCACCGATCCCAAAGGTGCCACCACGGAATTTGTTTATGATGTTCTTTATCGTTTAACAACCGTGCATTTTACTGACGGAACAAGTGTCTCCTATACTTACGACGCCTTTGGTAATCGTTTGAGTATCACCGACCAGGAATCAAACACAACCGTCAATACGTATGACGCGTACGAGCGCCTCATCCGGACAACTGATGCCTTGGGTGGTGTTACCGCCTACGCCTACGACAAGCTCGGCAATATGCTCTCTCTGACAGATGCTAACAGTCATACGACGGCCTACACCTATGATGCCAACGGGCGTCTTTTGAGTGAAACGACACCTTTGGGGCATACAACAAGTTATAGTTATGATGAAGTTGGCAACCTTGTGAGCAAGACGGACGCCAATAGTCGCACCATTACGTATACGTATGACGCGTTAAACCGTTTGACACGGACACAATATCCCGACGGCACAAGCGTTGCTTATAGTTACGATGCTCTTGGCCGCCAGGCTGCCATGACGGACGGACAGGGGACAACTATTTACAGTTATGATGCCCTGGGACGTCTTCTTAAAATCGAAGGCCCGGAGAATAATGAGAAAATAAGCTACACGTACGACGCGCTGGGGAATCGTACCACGATAATCAACCAGGACGGGGAAACGGTCAGGTATAGTTACGACGCTTTAAATCGATTGACCACGGTCAGCGATGGCGAAGGCGTCACGGCTTACAGTTTCGACGCGCTTTCCAACATAACAAAGATCGTTTATCCCAATGGAGCCTCAATTAACTACAGCTACGACGTGATGAACCGGCCCTTGCTGGTCGTCAACAAAGACGCCCAGAACAAGAAGGCCGAGGTCTTTGGTTACGTGTATGATCCCGCCGGGATGGTGACCAAAATTACGCGCGAAGACGGCTCTTTTACCGAATATGCCTATGATGCCCTGAATCGTTTGGCGCGGGAAACTTCTTCAAAGAAGCAAGAATCAAAGAGGCAAGAGGCAAAAATCAAATACGACCATCAATACAGTTACGACGCGGTTGGCAACCGGTTGGAATTGATCAAAGGCGAAGGCGAGGAAGACGGCCAGCAAATAAAAGAAACCTACAGTTATGATGCCGGGAATCGCCTGCTTGGTCTGACACGGGAGAAAGAAAAAGACGGTCTTCCGGTTTTGGTGGAGACGGTTCATTACAGTTACGACAATAACGGCAACCGGATGAGCAAAGAAGAAACAAAGCTCGACGATGATGGACAGGAATCCGAAATCACCTATTACAGCTATGATTACGAAAACAGATTAATGAACCTGGAATATACCGGGGATCCGGATGAAGAGGATATTCCCAACGCTTCTTTTGAATATGACGGCAACGGAATAAGGCGAAAAGCCGTTGAAGGGGATACGATAACGCGGTATTATTATGACGGTCTGAACGTGCTCTTTGAAAAAGATGCTGCCGGACTTACCCAAAAGTCCTACACCCGCGGCCTGGGCTTCCCCGGCGGCATCGGCGGACTCATCAGCATGAAACGCTTCGACATTGACGACGATGATGGCGAACTTGAAGCCAAGACAAGCTACTATTATTACGACGCGCTAGGTTCGGTTAGAGGCTTAAGTAATCAAAAAGGTAACTTGAATGCTGAATTCGACTACGACGCCTTCGGCAACGGCAAGAACAACAAAAAATGGAACACCTACCGCTTCAGCTCCAAAGAATTCGAAGACCACGCCGGACTGTATTATTTTGGGGCACGTTACTACGATCCGGAAATTGGAAGATGGTTAACACCGGACCCGTTCGGCTTCATCGACGGGCCGAATGTGTATGTTTATACCGCAAATAATCCCATTAACTTTATGGATCCTTGGGGATTACGATTAGCTGTAGCAACTGTGTCGCCTGGTGCTGGATTTGGTGCTGCTGGACATGTATTTATAATTTCGGGTGATACTGCTTATGGGACAGCAATATTTGGGGAAGAGAATAATGGTATCTTGATGGTACCAGAACAACTTCTCCTCAATGATTATGTGAAATCAGGAAGGACCGTGACACTATTTGAATTAGAGGAGAGTGGATCAAGTCGATCAGAACGCTCATTCGATACTTGGGTAAAATCTACGAATGAAGGATTTTATTGTGTGATTGGAAATAATTGTGCGGATTTTGTAGTGAGGGGCTTAAATGAGAGCGGAGTTTTAAAAGGTAATTTATCAACCATAGGATATATATTGCCACCAGGACATGGAAATAGTCCTACGTCTGTTGAATGGTCTCTCTTGATTGAATATGTGGCGAATCAGGGACAAGGAATAGTAAAAACTTTTAGTACTATTAGTGCTGGCAAAGAGAAAAAATAGTGTTCAATTTTAATAAAGGCAATGCGCATGTTATCTAAGAAGATAGAGAAGATTTTTAAATATAGTATTTTGTCTATCCTAATCGGATTATTAATTTTTCTTTCCTTATCAGTAGTGCCATTATCTAAGTGGTCGGGAGCCATTGTAGAGACGATATTAACGGAGAATTATACCAATGTTTTCTTGTCGCGTGTCTGTCAAAATGGCAGTATGCCCATTAATAAAAAGGATTTCTTGGATGGAGGAGAACATTATGTTTTTGATGAAGAGGGTTACGTCTTGGATGCCCAGCATCAAAGAGTTTTAATAAAATGCCTTGATAAAGATAAGAGCATTTATATTATTTATTCCACGGGAAAAAATAAAAAAGATGAAACGGGTTCTGGAGATGATATAAAAGTATTTTTTCGAGTATTGGCAGAAGAAAATGACATGTCCTTTGTAGTGCCCCCTCCCTTGGTCACCTGCGATACGGTGGCCTCCTCTCCAAAACCGATCCCACCGGCGCAACCATTGCCTACAATTACGACGCTTTCGGCAACCGGCTAAGCATAATCGACCAAAAGTCAAACACAACGGCCAACGCGTACGATGTCTATGAGCGTTTAAGCCGGACAACCGACGCGTTGGGCGGCACCACACAGTATGCTTATGATGAAACCGGTAATATGACCGCCTTAACCGATGCCAACGGCCACACGACAAATTATGCGTACGATGCCCAGGGGCGTCTTTTGAGTGAAGCGATACCGCTGGGGCATACGACAAGTTACGGTTATGACGCGGTTGGCAACCTTGTCAGCAAGACCGACGCCAATAGCCACACCATTACGTATACGTATGACGCGTTAAACCGTCTGACACGGACCCAATATCCCGATGGCACAAGCGTTGCCTACGCGTATGACGCTCTTGGCCGCCAGGTTGCCATGACGGACTGGCACGGGACGACTCTTTATAGTTATGACGCCCTCGGACGCCTTTTAAAAACCGAAGGCCCGGAGAGTAACGAGAAAATAAGTTACGCGTACGACGCGCTGGGGAACCGCGTGAGCATGACCAATCAGGACGGCCGGCTCGTGAATTATACTTACGATGCCCTGAACCGTCTCATCACCGTTGCTGATGAACAAGGGACAACCCGTTACAGTTTCGACGCGCTTTCCAACATAACAAAGATCGTTTATCCCAACGGAGCCTCCAACAACTATAGTTATGACGTGATGAACCGGCCGTTGCTGGTCGTCAACAAAGACGCCAAAAACAAGAAGGCCGAGGTCTTTGGTTATGTGTATGATCCTGCCGGCATGGTGACAAAGATCATGCAAGGAGGCGGTGTATTTGAGGAATACCGTTATGACGCGCTTAACCGACTTGTACAGGAAACAAAGAAGCAAGAATCAAAAAAACAAGAAGTAAAGATTAAATACGATCATCAATACAGCTACGATGCGGCGGGCAACCGGGTAGAGTTGATCAAGCACAAAGGGGAGAAAGACGGCCAGCAAATAAAAGAGACTTACAGTTATGATGCCGGGAATCGCCTGCTTGGTCTGACACGGGAGAAAGAAAAAGACGGTCTTCCGGTTTTGGTGGAGACGGTTCATTACAGTTACGACAATAACGGCAACCGGATGAGCAAAGAAGAAACAAAGCTCGACGATGATGGGCGGGAAACTGAAATCACGTATTACAGCTACGACCACGAGAACAGATTGACGAACCTGGAATATACCGGGGATCCGGATGAAGAGGATATCCTCAGCGCGTCTTTTGAATATGACGGAAACGGAATAAGAACAAAAGCCGTTGAAGGGGACAAAATAACGCGGTATTATTATGACGGCTTGAATGTGCTCTTTGAAAAAGACGCCGGAGGATTGACTCACAAAGCGTATACCCGCGGCCTGGGCTTTCCCGGTGGCATCGGCGGGCTTATCTCAATGACACGATATGAGATGGAAGACGACGAGCTTGAGGAGAAGACCTCTTATTATCATTACGACGCCTTGGGATCTGTGAGAGGCTTAAGCGATGGTCAAGGCAAGTTCAAAGTTCAATATGATTACGACGCCTTCGGGAACGGCAAGAACAACAAGAAATGGAACACGTATCGTTTCAGTTCCAAAGAGCTCGAAGACCACGCCGGACTTTACTTCTTCGGCGCCCGTTACTACGACCCCGAAATCGGCCGCTGGCTGACCCCGGACCCGCTCGGCTTCATCGACGGGCTGAATGGGTATGCGTATGTTAAAAACAATCCTGTGAATTTTGTCGATCCGTGGGGATACCAAGCTTTCGAGGGGGCTCCTGTATCAGTATTGCCGGTAATCCCTAACATTCTCGACACACCATTTCCGCCACAGATGATGCTTCCTACGCCAGAGATTGGTATTTCGACTCTTCAAAGTAATTCCCAGGCAGGGAAGGAAAATATTAATCAGGGGCAGTTTAGCAGTAAAAAAGAACGGGGTAGTTCTTCCCCAACAGGAAAACCAAATTCCAAGGAAACATTTCCAAAACCTAATGGTGGAAAAACTATAAGAGAATATGGAAAAGATGGTAAGGCAATACGAGATATTGATTATGGACATAATCATGGAGCTGGAGATCCACATATTCATGATTGGGATTGGAGTGGACCAAAACCAATAAGAGGTCATGGAAGACCACTATGATTTTAAAATGAATTGGGGGATATAATATGGCATTTAAGGAATTTAAAAATTTTAGAAAAGTTGTTGATTACTTGGGTAGCTGGCCATCTTTTCATGACGCCCAAGTTTTAAATGTCGAGTTGGATGCCAAGATACCAACTATTATCATGAGAGTTTATGCTTTTGAAACGGATAAAACATTAGATGAAAAAGGACATTATAAACGAATAAAAAATTGTATTATTACGTTGAAATTTTTTTCAATTCAAGATCTTGAATTATATGATTTTAATTATCAAAATGTTCTTTTTAATCTTGAATTTAAAATCATAAAAAAGAAAATTAAAGTTTTAATAAATTCTTCTTATGGATTAAATGGTAAATTTGTGTGTGAAAAAGCAGAAATTATCTCTGTGGAAAGCTGTAAGGCATACTGCTAAAGCAGTATGCCCGTTTCCAAGACCAATCCCACCGGCGCGTCGATTCAATATAGTTATGACGTGATGAACCGGCCGCTCTCAGTGGTTAATCAGGGCACTAAAGATAGCGATGATAATGCCTCTTTTGCCTACACCTACGATTCCGCTGGGATGGCGACCAAAATCAGCCGTGAAGATGGGACGTCGACTGAATACCAATATGATGCCTTGAACCGCTTGGCGCGTGAGACGAAGGAGGAATCCAAGAAAAAGGGCGATGCCAAAATCGAATATGACCATCAATACAGCTACGATGCCGTGGGTAATCGTCTGGAGGTGATCAAACACAAAGATGATGAAGATGATAAGCAAATAACAGAAACCTACAGTTACGATGCCGGGAATCATCTGCTCAGTCTGACACGGAATAAAGAAAAAGACGGTCTGCCGGTTCCTGTGGAGACGCTGATTTACACCTATGATGCCAACGGCAACCGGCTGAGCAAAGAAGAGACAAAGCTCGACGATGATGGACAGGAACCCGAAATCACCTATTACAGCTATGATTACGAAAACAGATTAATGAACCTGGAATATACCGGGGATCCGGATGAAGAGGATATTCCCAACGCTTCTTTTGAATATGACGGCAACGGAATAAGGCGAAAAGCCGTTGAAGGGGATACGATAACGCGGTATTATTATGACGGTCTGAACGTGCTCTTTGAAAAAGATGCTGCCGGACTTACCCAAAAGTCCTACACCCGCGGCCTGGGCTTCCCCGGCGGCATCGGCGGGCTGATCAGCATGAAGCCATGGATATGACCGTTTAAAATTGGCATTTTGTCCGGAAATATTGTATACTTTTTTTCTAACGATCAAATAAAAGCCATTAAAAAGGAGATTATGTTATGCGAAAGATTTTGTTAAACGGGATTCTAATCATCATAACCGCTGTTTTCACATTGGCCGTCTCTGCTGATGTTTACGCCGCTTATAATTTTGGGGACTACCGTTCCGAGACTCTTACGACCAAGGCCTGGGAGTCGCTCAAAGAAGGAAATCTGGACGCGGTCCTGGCCTACACCAACAAATGCATCGAACTTTACGCCGGCCAGGCCAAAAAGATGCAGGACAGCCTTCAGGCGTATCCACAAGGGTCCAATGAGCAGATCTTTTCGTATTGGGCATTGAATGACGTGGCGACGAGTTTGTTTATACAAGGAGAAGCCTACCGTAAAACCTCGAAGCTCAACGAATCTAAAGAGGCCTACAAAAGGGTGGTCAATGAATTCAGCTACGGGCAGGCGTGGGATCCGCAGGGATGGTTTTGGAAGCCGGCCGAGGCCTCGAAAGAAAAGTTGGCCATGCTGGAAT
>CAYIQK010000024.1:0-13981 GCA_964365515.1 uncultured Planctomycetales bacterium
AAAAAACGGATAAGCGTCTTGGATTCGGGAAATGATATGTTATATTTATGGGTGAGCCCAGTCCCCTAAGGCGGGTCTTTCAGACAGCAGTCAGGATGGCTGATTGTCATTTTAAAAACATGTTTACCGGCGAGGAGGCGACATGAATATCACGGAGTTGAAGGCATTGTTGAAGGACAAGCTCGTCATTGAGGAAATCAACAAACATCTTTGGATCGAGAGTCAGAAGGCTGGTTACAGTATCGGCATGGAACGGGCGACGGATGAATGGCTGAAGCTTTACGCGGAAAGCTGGATCAAATATCATCAGCCCGAAAAATACAAAAAATTTCAGACAAAGAAGAAAAAGGCCCGGTGAGCGATTCTTCCAAGGTCAAGCGAGTCTAATAAAAAACCCTCTGGAATCTTATCCCAGAGGGTTTTTTATATGCTGCGGCCTTGAGGGCCTACTTTCTCTTTGCTGCCTTCTTTGCTGGTTTTTTTTTCGTCGCCATGTGTGTCCTCCTTTTTGAGAGATGAGTGGCTGATTTAATTTTTATAATAGCATACGCTGACTCTTATGCAAAAGTTAATTTAACTTTTTTTGTCTTTTAAAAAACCAATGTTATTTTTGTACATCCACATCCCATTTTGCGAACGGAAATGTTTTTATTGTTCGTTCGCTGTTGTCGTCGGGCAACAGCAGCGTATCGGCCGTTATCTGGATTGTCTTTGCGTTGAAATGAAACGGTATCAGGGAGAAAAAATCGCAAGCATTTATATTGGAGGAGGCACACCGACCCTTTTGAACAACGAACAGTTGGAAGGGATGATGTGTTCCATCAAAGAAAATTTTAAGATTGCGCCGGATGCGGAATGGACGATTGAGGCGAATCCGGAAAGTCTGGATCTCGTGAAGGCCCTCTCCTTGAAATCTTCCGGCATCACGCGGTTGAGTTTGGGCATTCAATCTCTCAATGACCGATATCTGCAATATTTAGGACGGAATCACGACTGCCGGCAGGCCCTGCGCGCCTTTCACGCCGGCCGCGAGGCGGGCTTTGATAACGTGAATCTGGATCTGATGTTCTCATTCCCGCGGCAGACCGTCGAGGAGATCGAACGCGATGTCCGCGCCGTCATGCAGATGGGAAGCGAGCACATATCCCTTTACATGCTTCATCTGGAGGAAAACAGCCGTTTTTTTGTTCAGGGGATTGTTCTTGCGGATGACGATGTCCAGGCCGGCCAATATCAATTGACGACGGCGTTGCTTGAGCAGGAGGGATTCGCCCAGTACGAGATCAGTAACTTTGCCAAGGCCGGCAAAGAATCCAGACACAATCTGAATTATTGGCAGGGAGGCGAATATATCGGGCTTGGCGTGGGCGCGCATTCTTATTCAAACGGCAGGTTTTCTTGGAATGTTTCCCATTTTCATACATATCTTGCGAGAATCGGGACGGAAGGTTTGGCTCTCGACGGTTGGGAGCAATTGGATATTGACGAACAACTCAAGCAAGCGCTGCTCATTGGTCTGAGGATGAATCAAGGAGTGGTGATCAAGAATCTGGAGCGACGTTTGGGCTGCGTTTTGAAAGAAGAGGAGAAAAGAAAAATCGATGCTTTTGTCCAGGAGGGTTTTTTGGATTTTGAGGAGGGGCGACTTAAGACGACTGCGAGGGGCCGGCTTGTTTTGGATGAGATTTGTGCCAGGATGATTTAGATGGAAGCGATGCAGTACTGCTGGGCGAGGTGTTCGCTGTGCTTGAAAAGCTGGAGGATGACATCCTCAATGACCTTGCGGTATCTCGGATGCATTTTCAGACTCCTTAGGATCGACAGCGTCTGATCGACCCGCGTTTTGATCTGTTGAAGGCTGTATTGAAGGCTCCCCGCCTGGATAAAAATTTTCCGGATGGCGATGAGGTCTGAATAGGTTTTTCGCGGTTTGTTGAAGTGATGTTCAAACAGTTGTCTTTGCGAGGCATTGACCTGTCTGTAGGCGTGGCAGACGAGAATCGTTTTCTTGGATTCCGCCAGGTCGCTTAAAATGGATTTACCGATATTTTTTTGCGAATCGAAAATGCCGATGATGTCATCCTGGATCTGGAAGGCCTGTCCCACCAGGATCCCAAGCTCGGACAGTTTGCGGATGTCCTCTTCTCCGGCGCCCGCCAAGATGGCCCCCACCACCAGCGGACAGTCAAAGGTGTAGCGGGCGGTTTTCAATGTGTAATTCAAAAAGACGTCTTTCTCGGTGATTTTGTTCAATTTTTCAACGCCGTGGACCGTGTCGATGAATTCTCCCATGGCTGTGAAGGCGGCGGTTTGAATGAAATACTTCAGGGCCCTTTCTTTGCGCTGCGGGGCCGCGTCAATCGAGAGGAAGGCATCGATGGCCAGGGCGTAAACGATGTCGCCCGCGATGATGCCTAAGTCATATCCTAATTTTTCTTTGTTTTGTGACTTGACGATTTTTCCCAGAAGCTTGTGGAGAGTGGGTTTGCCTCGTCTTAAGTTGGATCGGTCGATGATATCATCATGGATCAGCATAAAATTGTGCAGCAGTTCGATGCAGGTGGAGGCTTGGTAAAGCGAGGAGGAAATCTTTTGGCGCGCCGGAAGATATCCTTTATAGCTGAGGACGAGGAGTAACGGACGGATCCTTTTTCCTTTTCTTAAGGAAAACTCCCGGATGCTTTCGTAGAGAATAGGATGGACCAGATGCAGTTTATAATCCCGCCGGATCCGATTCATGAAAGCCTCGAGGCTTTTGTCGATTTGTTTTTTGGCGTTCTCAATCATGGGGATTATGGTAACATAGAAAAAATGGCTCTTCAATCAAAACTCCATTCTTGTCCAATTTTGTTTGACCATCTGACCGGCATTCAGTAAAATGAAATTCAATTCAAAAATTTCACTATATCCACAACATGGGAGAATGCCATGACAATCTGGTGTGTCGTTATTTCCGTTTTTTTTGTCTTTGTCCCCTTGACGGCCAGGGCCGAAACCATCTATCTTGAGGATGGAGAGGAATACGTTTATGACGTGAGCAAGGTGGATGTGGATCCGTCCCAGTTTACGGATATCTCGGAGGGAAAAGTGAAACTCATCATCACGCTGATGGAAGTCACGGGGACTCGTCAGAGTATGCAGACGAATATGGAGCATATCATCGCGCAGGCTCCCGAGGAAAAACGGCCGGAATTGGAGAAGCTGTTTGATATCAATGACATCATCGGACAGTTGGTGCCCATCTACGATAGACATTATACAGAGAATGAACTCAAAGAAATCATCGGGTTTTATCGGACTCCGGCCGGCAAGAAAATGATTGAGGCCATTCCGGAGATTATGAAGGAGGCCATGAAGACCAGTGTTGAATATCTCCAGCAGAAATCGAATCAATGATCTCTCCATGGATACAACCATCTGATTTATATATAGTTACGACTAAACAAGGAGTTTTTAGGGGCTATTTTTGTAATTTTGTTTGACCTTCCCGCGATTCTCTGATATATTAAATTCCTTAAAACGGCACAAGACTGAACCTATTAGAAGAGAGGAGAAGCTTGTCCTATGATTGATCGTTACACTTTATCCAAAATGGGAAACATTTGGTCCGAGAAGCATAAGATGGAGATTATGCTTCAGATCGAGGTTTTGGCCTGTGAGGCCATGTGCAAACTCGGCCAAATCCCTAAAAAAGCGATGGAGAAGATCAAGAAGAGCGCCAAATTCGACATCGAGGAAGTCAAGAAATTGGAGGAGAAGACCAAGCACGATGTGGTGGCCTTTATCAATAATGTCGGCAAGTATTTAGGGCCGGAGGCGAGGTATTTGCATATGGGGCTGACCTCCTCCGATTTGCTGGACACAGCGCTTTCCGTTCAATGTGTGGAAGCCAGCGACATCTTATTGGCCGATATCAAGAAACTGTTGGCTGTTCTCAAGGATAAGGCCAAGAAATACAAAGATACCCCCTGCATCGCACGCACGCACGGGGTTCACGCGGAACCCACCTCTTTTGGTTTGAAACTGGCGGTGTGGTATGATGAAACCCGACGCAGTCTTGAGCGGATGGAACAGGCGAGAGAGATGATGCGGTTCGGAAAGCTCTCGGGGGCGGTCGGAACCTATGCGAACATCGACCCTTCTGTGGAAGAATATGTCTGTGAGAAGTTGAATTTGAAGCCTGTGAATATCGCCACCCAGATCATCCAAAGAGACCATCATTGTCAGTTTGTGACCACGATCGCATTGATCGGGTCTTCCCTCAATAAGTTCGCGACGGAGATTCGGTTATTGCAGAAGACTGAGGTGTTGGAGGTCGAAGAGCCGTTTTTCAAGGGGCAGATCGGATCTTCGGCGATGCCCCATAAGCGCAATCCCGTGACCTGCGAGCGCATCTCGGGATTGTCCCGTCTCCTGCGCGCGAATGCCCAGGCGGCCTTTGAGGATATCATCATCTGGCATGAGAGGGATATCAGCCATTCCTCGGTCGAACGGGTGATTTTGCCGGATTGCACCATCGCCCTCAATTACATGTTTCACAAACTGATCCCCATCATCGACGGGCTTTTGGTTTACCCCAAGAACATGATCGCCAATATCAGCAAGACCAAGGGGTTGATTTATTCACAGCGCGTCCTTTTGGAATTGATGAAAAAGGGCCTGACCCGCGAGGCGGCCTACGAAGTCATCCAGCATTGTGCCATGCAGGTCTGGCAGGAGACATCGGATTTTCGGGATATCCTTTACAGGGATCGGAAGGTTCGTAAGTATCTTCGGCCCGGGGAGATCGATGCCTGTTTTGATATCAAGTATTACACCCGATATACGGACAGGATTTTTAAGAAGCTGGGGCTCAAGTAACTTAATAGGGAAGATGAGAACATGAAAAAAGGAAATCAGATCTACGAGGGGAAAGCCAAGATCATCTACGAAACAGATGTCCCGGGGTTGTTGATCCAGTATTTCAAGGATGATGCCACGGCATTCAATGCCGCCAAGAAGGGGACCATCGCCGAGAAGGGAATTATAAACAACAAAATCTCATCGAAGATTTTTGAATTCCTGGAGACCGAGGGCATCCCCACCCATTTTGAAAAACGCCTGAGCGACCGCGAGATGCTGGTCAAAAAAGTGGATATTGTCCCCATTGAGGTCATCGTGCGCAATAAGGCCGCGGGGTCGCTGTGCCGGCTTTTGGGGCTCAAGGAGGGGAGGATTCTGGCCTCCACCGTCCTGGAATTTTGCTATAAACGGGACGACCTCAATGATCCCTTGATCAACGAGTCTCACATCAAGGCCCTGAATCTGGCTGAGGAAAAGGAAATTGAGACAATCAAAAAATACACCCTCAAGCTCAATGAGCTACTGACGAAATTTTTTGCTAATTTGAATCTGGAATTGATCGATTTCAAGCTGGAATTCGGAAGGTTCAATGGAAAGATCATTCTGGCCGATGAGATTTCTCCGGATACATGCCGGCTTTGGGAGATAGGGACAGGGAAAAAGCTCGATAAGGATCGTTTCAGGCACGATCTTGGGAATATCGAAGAGGCCTACCAAGAGGTTTTGAGCAGAGTGAACAGATAGCCGCATCGTTCTTACCGTTATCGTTACATCCACTCACTTTTTATGGTCTGGCGGGTTGAAATAAGACGCAAAAATGGTGTTTTTGATTCCTGCGGGGCGGGCATCCAAAAAGATATCGTTGATTTGGGGTTCAACTCCGTGGCCAAAGTCGAGACGATTGGTGTTTATAACCTCGAGGGGCCGCTGACTGAGGGCCAGATTCAGACCATCTGCCGGGAATTGCTCGTTGACCCACTCACACAGCAGTACAGTTATCTTGACCTGAACCAACCGCGCGTTTTTCCTGCGAGCCCGGCGGATTGCCATACCATTGAGATTGCCCACAATTCCGGCGTGATGGATCCGGTTGAAGAATCAACGATCAAGGGGATTAGGGATCTCGGTATTTCTTCCATCGCATCCGTCAGGACGGCACGCCAATATCTGCTTTACGGATCTCTCCAGCCGCAAGAGCTCGAGATCATCACCAACAAAGTCCTTGCCAATAAACTCATTCAGCATGTCGTGAAAGATCCCGCGGCTCAGTCTGCGGCTGAGCCGAAGGCCGGCATTTTTTCTTCACAGGGCGATTTCCTTTTGGTCTCTGTTGATCTCATCCGATCCGGCGACAAAAGGCTTTTGAGTCTGAGCCAAAAAGGCCAGCTTTTCTTAAATCTCCTGGAGATGAAGGCCATCCGGCAGTATTTTAAGAAACTTGGGCGAAACCCAACGGACTGCGAATTGGAAACCATCGCTCAAACCTGGAGTGAGCATTGTTATCACAAGACCTTCCGCGGCGATATCCGTTACCGTTATTCGCAAAACGGCCGGACAAAAACGAAGG
Organism: uncultured Planctomycetales bacterium; assembly: GCA_964365515.1. Taxonomy (GTDB): domain Bacteria; phylum Omnitrophota; class Gorgyraeia; order Zapsychrales; family Zapsychraceae; genus CAYIQK01. Next base: position 6,410 of record CAYIQK010000024.1, read on the forward strand.
TCATCCGCAATCTCCTGAAATCCACCATCGTCAAGGCGACTCAAAAGATCAACAAACCGTGGTGTGTCTCGGTGTTTGACGACAATGCGGGTGTGATCACCTTCGATGCCGATACGAACGTCTGCTTCAAGGTGGAAACGCACAATCACCCCTGTGCCTTGGAGCCATTCGGCGGGGCCAACACCGGCTTGGGCGGGGTCATCCGCGATATCTTGGGAACGGGGCTGGGGGCCCGGCCTGTCTGCAGTACGGATGTTTTTTGTTTTGCCCCACCGGATATGAGATTTGACCAATTGCCGCCGGGGACTCTGCATCCTAAGAGGATCATGAAAGGGGTCGTCGCCGGCGTGCGGGATTACGGCAATAAGATGGGCATCCCAACGGTGAACGGCGCCATCGTGTTTGACAAACGTTTTGTGGGAAATCCTCTGGTCTATTGCGGCAATGTCGGGTTGATTCCCAAAGACCGGGTCAAAAAGAAAGTGTTGAAAGGGGATTTGATTGTCGTTGCCGGCGGCAGGACGGGCCGGGACGGTATTCACGGGGCGACATTTTCATCGGGAGAATTGACGCGGGAATCCGAGGTCGTTTCCTCAGGCGCGGTGCAGATCGGCGATCCCATCCAGGAGAAAAAGCTTCTCGACGCGCTGATGCAGGCGCGCGATAAAAATCTTTACACGGCCATTACGGATTGCGGGGCCGGCGGATTGTCCAGCGCCGTCGGCGAGATGGGCAAAGACTTGGGCGCGCGGGTGGATCTGGAAAAAGTGCCGCTCAAATATCAGGGGCTTCATTACGATGAGATCTGGATCTCGGAATCCCAGGAGAGGATGGTCTTGGCGGTGCGGCCTCAGAAAAAGAAGGCGCTTGTGGATGTATTCGCCGCCGAGAACGTCGAGGCAGCCGTCATAGGCGAATTCACGGGCAGTCAGAGGCTGGAATTGTTCTTCCAGGGACACGGGGTCTGTGACCTTCAGATGCGATTCCTGCATGAGGGCCATCCGCGGACGATCAAACAGGCGTATTGGACACAGCCCAAACTGACAAAACCAAAAATTTCTTCCTCGGTTGATTTGAACGGAAAACTTTGCGAGGTCCTTTCTCATTACAACGTCTGTTCCAAAGAATGGGTGATCCGTCAATATGACCACGAGGTCCAGGGGGCCAGTGTGATCAAACCGCTCGTGGGTGTCAACTGTGACGGCCCCTCCGATGCGAGCGTCATCGCTCCCACATTGGGTTCGGTCAAAGGGTTTGCGGTCTCCAACGGTATCAATCCCCGTTACGGGATGATCGATCCTTTCTGGATGGCTGCCTCGTGTATTGATGAGGCGATCCGGCAGATCATTTCCGTCGGTGGGAAATTGGAAAGGATCGCCATCTTGGATAATTTCTGCTGGGGTAATCCTGACAAACCGGATCGTTTGGGAGGCCTCGTGCGGGCGGCACAGGGTTGCTGCAAGACAGCAGTCGGTTACGGGGTTCCCTTCATCTCCGGCAAGGACAGCTTGTATAATGAATACACCTCGGGAAAGGATTCTATCGCCATTCCCGGCACTCTTCTCATCTCGGCCATCGGGATCATCGATGATGTCACCAAGACGGTGACCATGGATTTCAAATCCGCCGGCAATCTCATTTACTGTATCGGGACGACTTTTGATGAACTGGGCGGTTCCGTTTATTTGGATACATTTGGTCTTTTGGGCAGGGATGTCCCGAAAGTCAACACGAGAAAAGGGGGTAAGACTTTTGCGGCCCTTTCCCAAGCGGTGAGGGCGGGGCTGGTGCGCTCGCTCCATGACTGTTCAGAAGGCGGTATCGCCGCGGCCTTGGCGGAGATGGCCTTCAGCGGCGGATGGGGGGCGACGGTTTATCTGGATGAAATCGCTTACAAGGGCAAGGAGAAACGAAATGACATTGTCTTATTCTCCGAGTCCAATTCCCGTCTGATCGTTGAGATTGATCCTAAGAATCAGAAAAAATTTGAAAAACTTTTGAAGGGTGTTGCCTTCGGATTGATTGGATGCGTCGGGGAAAAACCGGAATTCGTGGCGTACGGATTCGATCGGGAGGCGTGCATCCGGGCCTCCACGAGCGATCTGAAAGAGGCATGGCAGAAACCGTTAAGGTGGTAGCTATAATGAGGTGTTTATGGTTCAGACGAGACAAGCAGTAGAGGATTTAAGAAAAGAGGATCCGTGGAGAGTTTTTCGGATCATGGCGGAATTTGTCGATGGATTCCACGAACTCTCCGAGATCGGGCCGGCGGTGAGCATCTTCGGTTCGGCGCGGACGAGGAAAACCCAGCGCTGGCACAAATTGGCGGAAAGGACGGCCGAGTTGCTTGTCAAAGACGGGTACGCCATCATCACAGGCGGCGGGCCAGGGATCATGGAGGCGGGAAATAAAGGCGCCGCGAAGGCGAAGGGAAAGTCCATCGGTCTCAATATTGATCTTCCTTTCGAGCAGAAACCGAACCGTTATATCAATCACCTGATGAATTTCCATTATTTCTTTTGCCGCAAGGTGATGTTTGTCAAATACGCCAGGGCCTTCGTGATCTTTCCTGGCGGCTTTGGCACATTGGATGAACTTTTTGAAAGCATCACACTCATTCAGACCCGGCGGATGGAAAAATTCCCCGTAATCCTTTTTGACACGCAATACTGGGGAGGGCTGATCCATTGGCTTAAACACACCGTGCTGAAAGCCGACAATATTGATGCCGAGGATCTCAACATTTTCAGGATCGTTGATACGCCGGAACAGGCCGTGAAGGCCATCAGAGATTTTTACAATTCCAAGAAAAAGACAATCAAATGAGTCCAAAACCAAGAGCTGCTGTCTTGCGAACGGCAGCGAAAGTTAAGGTGATTGTTTTACGGACCGCCGGGACCAATTGCGATGGCGAGACTGTTTTTGCCTTCCGAAGCTGCGGGGCCGACGTGGAGGCCGTTCACATCAACCAGTTGATTGGTGCCAAGAAGCATCTGGGGGATTATCACATCCTGGCGATTCCGGGAGGGTTCACGTACGGGGATGACATCGAATCCGGGCGCATTCTCGCCAATGAACTGCGTCTGCGCTTCAAAGACGATCTGCGCCGGTTTATCGAAGAGGGTAAGTTGATGATTGGGATCTGTAACGGCTTTCAGGTCATGGTCAAGGCGGGGATCCTGCCGGGCCTTGGGAATGAAGAGGAAAAGGCCGAAGGAGGATTTCTGCAAAAGGCCACATTGATCAATAACGATTCAGGCAAGTTCGAGGACCGTTGGGTTCATCTGAAGGGGGACGGGAAAAGCGTTTGGACGCAAGGGTTGCCGGAGATCGTCTATTATCCGGTCGCTCACGCGGAAGGGAAATTTATTCCCGCGGATGAAGAGGTTTCAAAGAGACTGAGAGAAAACGGTCAGATTGCGTTTCGTTATTGTCACAGTGACGGCGGGAAGGTCGTTTATCCGGAAAATCCCAACGGATCTGTGGATGACATCGCCGGGATCACGGATCCGACAGGACGCATCCTGGGGCTCATGCCGCATCCGGAACGGCATTTCCTCTTTACCCAGCATCCATTTTGGACGAGATTGAGCGGCAAAGGCCGATACGGTCAAGGCGCTCAAATTTTTGAAAACGGCGTGAATCATATCAAAAAAAAATTTTTATCTCATCAGGACGCCGAGTCTCGCGTGGAAATGTGCCAAAGAGCATAAAAATTTAATAAGCATAGATCGTGGAACTTTTAAATTGGGTTGGAAATGAGACGATCCACTTATAAAACCAGCGGTGTGGATATCGATAAGGCCAATCGTTTCATCCGTGCCGCGATGAAGGATATTCGAGGGACGTTCAATTCTTCCGTGCTTAGGCGGCCAGGGGCTTTCGGCGGGCTGTTTGCCATTGATCCCAAAAAATACAAAAGTCCCGTCCTGGTTTCCTCGACGGACGGGGTGGGGACGAAACTTCTCGTTGCTAAGACCATTGGCAGACATGATACCATTGGGATCGATCTGGTGGCCATGAATGTCAATGACATCCTTTGCGTGGGGGCTAAACCGCTTTTTTTCTTAGACTATATCGCCTGCGGCAGGTTGAACCCGCAGGTGCTTCAAAAAGTCATGAAAGGAATCATCCAAGGCTGCAGGATCGCCGGCTGTGCCTTAGTCGGCGGGGAAACGGCCGAGATGCCTGGGATGTACAAGGCGGACGATTACGATCTGGCGGGTTTTGCCGTCGGGATCGTGGAGAAAGACAAAATCATTGACGGTTCGAAGATCGCCGCCGGCGATTGCGTGATCGGCATTCCCTCCAGCGGGCTTCATTCCAACGGATTTTCGCTGGTGAGGAAGGTCTTTTCGTCTGCCGAACAGAAAAAATTAGCCAGCGAGTTGCTGCGCCCGACAAGAATTTATACGGATGAAGTGTTGTCGGTGACGCAGAGATTCCGCATCAACGGCATTGCCCACAATACCGGCGGGGCATTCTACGATAAGCTGACCCGGATTCTCCCTCCAGGGCGGTGTTTTGTTATTCAAAAAGGAAGCTGGCCGGTCCCGGAGATATTTCAGATTTTGCAGACAAAGGGAAGAATCACCGACGGGGTGATGTTCCGCACTTTCAACATGGGGATCGGTTTGGCGATTGTGTTGGATCCCAAGAACCTCAAAAATTTACAATCATTTCTTAATGCAAGAGGGATTGAGCATTATATAATAGGGAAAGTCATCAGTGATCAAAGAAGAAAGATCGTTCTGTGATTTTCAGATCATAGGGGAGGAGTTCATTTGATGAAAGTGCTGATCGTTGGATCCGGTGGACGCGAACATGCCTTGGCCTGGAAAATGAAACAAAGTCCATTGGTTGAGAAACTCTATTGCGCTCCCGGAAACGGCGGGATCTCCGCGATCGCTCAATGCGTGGACATCCCCGCCGAGGACATCGGGAAGCTGGCTGGTTTTGTTAAGAAAAATAAGATTGATTTGACCGTCGTCGGTCCGGAGACTCCTTTGGTCAACGGCATTGTGGATGCTTTCGAAGGAGAGGGACTCAAGATTTTCGGTCCCAACAAACAGGCCGCCCAGTTGGAGGGCAGTAAGGTCTTTGCCAAGGAGTTTATGCAAAGCTTCAATATTCCTACGGCTCCGTTCAAAATTTTTGATGATATCAAGGACGCGGGGAGTTTTTTGGAGATGATTTCATTTCCCATTGTGATCAAGGCCGACGGTTTAGCCGGCGGAAAAGGGGTCATGATCTGCCGCAATCTCAAAGAAGGTAAGGCGGCCTTGAAACAGATTATGGAGGAGAAGATTTTCAAAGAGGCTGGGGCGAAAGTCATCATTGAGGAATGCTTGGTCGGTGAGGAAGTCTCCATTTTGGCCGTCACCGACGGACGGCATTATGTCATCCTGGATTCCTCCCAGGATCATAAAAGGATTTTTGACGATGATTTGGGACCCAATACCGGCGGGATGGGGGCGTATTCCCCGACACTGCTTGTCACGGAAGATCTGTTGCGCAAGATCGGGGCGCGGATCATCGATCCCGCCATCCGGGGCATGCACAAGGAAGGTATGACGTTTAAGGGCGTGCTCTATGCCGGCTTGATGATCACCGAGGAAGGCCCGATGGTTCTTGAGTTCAATGTCCGTTTCGGTGACCCCGAGACCCAGGCGATCCTGCCGCGGATGAAAAACGACTTGGTGGAGGTCATGCTGGCTTCTTGCGATGGGCGGCTTGACAAGATCCGGATGGACTGGGATGCGCGAAGCTGCGTGTGCGTTGTCATGAGCTCAGGAGGATATCCCGGGAAATATGAAACGGGCAAGGAGATCGCCGGATTGGAACAGGCGCAAGACGAAAATACGATGATCTTTCACGCCGGGACCAGAAAAGAAGGGGATCAAATACTCACCTGCGGCGGGCGGGTCTTGGGGGTGACCAGCCTGGGGGATAATATTGAGAAGGCCATGGAAACGGCTTATAGGACCGTTGAAAGAATCAAATTTGACCGTTGTTTCTTCAGACGGGATATTGGGGCCAAAGCGTTGAGACATCTTTATCCCATGCCTCCGGCCGCAATCCGCCGGTAAATAAATTTTTTTAGGAGGTTGGACCGTATGAATCGCGTTCAAGTGGCTATCATGATGGGAAGCAAATCCGATCTGCCTGTGATGGAAAAGACGGCTGATCTCCTCAAAGAATTCGGCATTCATTATGAATTGAGGGTTTTATCCGCTCATCGAACACCCAAAGAGACGGCGGAATACGCCGAGGCTTTGAAATCAAGGGGGATCAAGGTGGTCATTTGCGGGGCCGGGGCATCCGCCGCCTTGGCAGGGGTTGTGGCGGCCAACACCAGTCTGCCTGTGATCGGCGTGCCGATTGCCGCGACGCCTTTGAACGGGATGGATGCCCTGCTTTCGACGGTACAGATGCCGCCGGGGGTGCCTGTAGCGGCGGTGGCTGTGGGAGAAGCCGGCGCCAAGAACGCGGCCCTCTTGGCCTTGCGTATCCTCGCGATCAACGACGCGGCCGTGGAAAGCCGGCTGGAACAGTATAAACAAGCGCAGCGTCAAAAAATCCTGGACATTGATCTGCATTGAAAACAGAAATCATTGAAGTCCACCCTCAATTTCCCGACGCCAAGAAGATCACCTATTGCGCGAACATCTTGCGCAAAGGGGGATTGGTCGTTTTCCCGACGGAGACGGTTTACGGGATCGCCGCGGACTTTTCCAATGAAAGAGCCATGAAACGTCTGCGGGAGGTGAAGAAGCGTTCGCAGGATAAACCGTTTTCGATTTTGATTTCACAGTCCGGATTGATTTCGAATTACACTTCGACGACGGACACGGCGTTGTATAAGTTGATTGATGCCTGCTGGCCGGGACCTTTGACGGTTGTGGTGCCGGCGAAAGAATTCATTCCGAATTCTCTCGCTGGAACGACGATCGGGGTGCGGATGCCGGATCATCCCATTGCCATTAAGTTGGTTCAGGAATCGCAATGCACCATCGCGGCGCCGTCGGCGAATTTTGAGGGCAATCATCCGGCTTCGACTTGTCAGGAGGCCTTGCGAGACCTGGATGGTTTGGTGGATGCGGCCATTGACGGCGGAACGGCCAAGTTCGGGATCGGATCATCGGTGGTCGATTTGGCCCACGGGGTCCCGAAGATTCTCAGGGAAGGCGTGATCAAACAATCCGACGTTGACCGGATCACTCAAAAAAAGACGGTTCTTTTCATCTGCACGGGAAACAGCTGCCGTTCGGTTATGGCTGAATATCTTTTGAGAAGTATGATCGCGGGACGCGCCGACATCGAGGTGCTCTCGGCGGGGACCGGCGTTTTTCTAAAGACGAGCGCGAGCAGTGAAACCATCGCCATCCTCAAAGAGGCCGGGATCGACGCCTCCGGGCATTTGTCACAGCCGATTCACAGTATCCTTTTGAAGAAATCAGATTTGATCATTGTCATGACCCGTACGCACCGTCAGCAGGTGTTGGAGCGCGTCCCGGAGGTGGAAAAAAGGGTTTATCTTTTGCGGGAATTCGTGGATGCCCCTTCGGGATA
>CAYIQK010000025.1:0-4173 GCA_964365515.1 uncultured Planctomycetales bacterium
AACAGACCAAGCAGATCAGTCTGCTGGAGGCCTCCGGGATCAAGGCCGAAAAAGAGCTTTTGGTTTACGGCATCCAGTCGTATTTCACGCAGTATTACCGTCCGCAGAATCCCAAACAGAAGGTTTCGGTGTACGTGAAATTCAAGAATTTTAAAGACAACCAGTTGGGGATGCCGTTACCGGCAGGGGTCCTGCGCCTGTATAAAGAGGACGATAAAGGGAGCCTGCAGTTTGTCGGCGAGGACACAATCGAGCACACCCCCAAAGACGAAGAGGTCAAGGTCAAGGTGGGTGAGGCTTTTGATGTGGCGGCTGAACGCCGGCAGACCGATTTCAAACAATTGACCACTCAGCTTTATGAAACGGCCTGGGAGGTGACTCTGCGCAATCACAAAGAAGAGGACATCGTCGTCGGGATTATCGAACCGCTGTACGGGAATTGGCAGGTTATCGAGCGAAGCCATGCCTTTCAAAAAGTGGATGCCTTCACTATCCGTTTTGATGTGCCTGTCAAGAAAGACGAGGAAGTGAAGGTCTCTTATCGGGTCCGGGTGGGAATATAGAAAGACAGGAAGATTTGAGTTCAATGGCGAAAGATCATAAAATCCTGATTGTCGACGATGATAAAATCGTGCGTCTCATTCTGTCGGACACGCTGGAATTGGACGGATTTAAAAACATCATCACAGCTGTCAATGGCGCCGATGGACTTCGTCTGGCCCGAGAGCATCATCCAACTTTGGTTATCACCGATGTGATGATGCCGGAGATGGATGGTTTCAAATTGGTTCAGGAGATGAAAAACGACGAGACCTTGAGGGCCATCCCTGTCATTGTGCTTACGTCCCGGGAAGAGATGAGGGATTTGATACGGATGACGGAGGTGGAGGACTTTATCGTCAAGCCGTTTGAGAAGGAGAATGTCTTAGAGACCGTCCGCAGGGTCTTGAGTCGATCTCTGCGTTGTGATGCTTTGAAGCAGAAATCAGCGAATGCCGCAGGAGACCGCGTCGCGGAACTGATCAAACCGGATCAAAAAGATAAGAGTCAGATATTGCCGGGTCTAACCCCTTTGCATGAGAAGATCAAAAAGATTTTGAAAGAGGAATGACCCCCTCAAACATCCTCTTGCGGGATCGGTCAATCGTCGTCCATGGCTGAAGAATACAAAATTTTGATTGTGGAAGACGATCCCGGCACGCGGCTGGCGCTGTGTGATTTCCTCAAACAGAATGGATTTCAAAATGTGGTTTCTGCCTCTGACGGTTCATCGGGACTCTGCTGTGCGCGGGACTATCATCCTCAGCTGATCATCTCGGATATCTCCATGCCTGTGATGGATGGTTATGCCTTCATTCAGGAATTGCGCAGTCACAGCGCCCTCAAGGCCATTCCCATCATTATTTTGACCGGCCGCGCAGAGATGGTGGATTTATTTCGAATGGCCGAGATTTACAATTATCTGATCAAACCGGTCGAACCTCAGGCGCTCTTGGATATGGTCAACAGGGTGTTGGGGATAGGCGGGACAGTTGAGGATCATGGATCGGAAACCGTATTGGGAAAAATCGAGAAGATTGAAGAGATGATGGCCAGAGAAAAAGAGAAGAAGACTCCCGCGATGAGAATGCTTTGGAAGAACATCAAGAGAATCTTAAGGAAGAACAATGCGGATTGAAGGAAGCGGATAAAATAGAGAGGGAAGATGCCCAAATTGCTTTTCAAAAGGATGAAGGCCTCCAGCCGTTTCACGAAGCCAAGCGAAACAGCCAGGGGCGGCGTCGGGGAGGAGGCCAAGCCGGCCGGGATATCCGTCATGGACTATGATTCAATGGATCTGCGGGAGCGGCAAATCCAATCCGTGGAAGAGACCTTTCCGTTCCGGGATACCAACACGGTGACTTGGATCAACGTCGAAGGCCGAAACGCGCAGACGATCCAGGCCATCAATGCTCATTACAGCATTCATCCGCTTGTCTGTGAGGACATCGTCCACACCGGCCAGAGGCCGAAGATTGAAGACTACGATGACTATCTGTTTTTTGTTCTCAAGATGATCTCATTCAATGAAGAACTGGACAGCATCGATGCCGAACAGGTCAGTCTGGTGTTGGGGAAAAATTATGTCATTTCTTTTCAGGAGGGCAAAGAAGGGGATGTCTTTGACCCCGTCCGCCAAAGGATTAGGGAATCCAAAGGGCGGATGAGACAGCTGGGGGCGGATCATCTGGCTTACGCGCTTGTGGATGCGATTGTGGATCAGCATTTCGTTGTCTTGGAGAGAATCGACGCACGGATCGACGGTTTGGAAAGCGAGATCGTGAGGGAGGTCAAGCCGGATATGCCCCGGCAGATTTACAAGTTGAAATCGGAGATGATTTTTCTCAAAAAGCAGATCTGGCCGTTGCGCGAGCTGGTCAATACCCTGCAGAGGACGGAATCGGCCTTGATCACGAAGGGCACTCAGATTTATTTGCGGGATGTTTACGACCACACGATTCAGGTCAATGACACCATTGATTCTTTCCGTGAGGCCTTGGCCGGATTGCACGACATCTATCTCTCAGGGATCAGCAACCGGATGAATGAGATCATGAAGATTCTGACCATTTTCTCGACGATATTCATCCCGCTCACATTTTTTGTGGGTGTTTACGGGATGAATTTCGAGCATATGCCGGAGTTGAAATGGCAGTACGGGTATTTCATTGTTTTGTTCGTCATGGCCGTGATTGCTTTGGGGATGATTGTTTTTGTCAAAAAGCGGAGGTGGTTTTGACGATGAAGATCCATGGCTACGCGGCATTTGAGCCTAAGGGCAAATTGCGGGAATTCAGTTATGAAGAACCCAAACACTTAGGCCCCCTGCAGGTCATTATCAAGGTTTCCCATTGCGGGATTTGTCACAGCGATATTCATCTGATCGACAACGATTGGGGGATCAGCCGGTATCCGCTTGTGCCTGGTCATGAGATCGTAGGGACTGTGGAAAGAATAGGAAACGACGTCCGCGATCTGAAAACGGGTCAGCGCGTCGGCGTGGGATGGGAAGCCGGGAGCTGTATGCGATGTGAATGGTGCATCCGAGGGGAGGAGAATCTCTGCGCCGGCAATGTGGCGACGGCCGTTGATCAATACGGCGGTTTCGCTCAAGAAGTGATTGTGGACAGCCGTTTTGCTTTCCCCATCCCCGAAGAATTGAGTTCTGAGGCCGCGGCGCCGCTATTGTGCGGCGGGATCACCGTTTATTCGCCTTTGCGCCGGATGGTGAGGCCTGCGGACAGGGTCGGTGTCATTGGGGTCGGCGGGCTGGGGCATTTTGCGTTGCAGTTCGCGCATGCATTCGGATGCGAGGTCACGGCCTTTTCGCACAGTCCCGACAAGAAAAAGGAGGCGAAAGATCTCGGGGCCGATCATTTCGTCGATAGCACGGATCCCAAGAAGCTGGAGAGAATGCCATCGTCTCTGGACTTCATTTTGGTGACCGTGAACGTCAAGCTTGATTGGGCCGCCTATCTGAAGATTTTGAGGCCCAACGGCCGGTTGTGTGTGGTGGGGGCGGTGCGCGAGCCTCTTGAGATCCCGTCGGGAGCGATCATCTCTGGCCAGAAAGGGGTTGTCGCCAGTGTCATCGGGGGCCGTCCTCTGATCAGGGAAATGCTGTCGTTTGCCGCACGTCATCACATCCAGGCTCAAACGGAAGTTCTTCCTTTGAATCAAGTCAATGAGGCCATCGAAAGGGTTAGACGTAATCAAGCCCGTTATCGCATGGTGCTTAAGGTGCACGACTAAATATGACAAAAATACCTAAAAAGATTTTGGTTGTTGACGACAGTCCTGTGACACAAGGCCTTTGCCGGCGCATGTTTGAAAATGCCGGTTATGCGGTGATCGAGGCCTTGAGCGGCAAGGAGTGTATGGAGAAGGTTAAGATACAAAAACCGGATGTCATTCTGATGGATGTGATCCTCACCGACAGCAATGGCAAGGAACTTGTCCGTGAACTCAGGAAAAAGCCTCATCTGACGGGTGTCCCCATTATCTTCATGACGAATACGCTTTCTTTGAAGGCCGATAAAGGTTATGAGACATTCGCGATCGACGGGGAGTTGTTCCGCGCGTTCGCCAAGCCTGTTCATATCCCTAAGATTTTGAGTGCCATTCGCAAGGAAT